>NZ_JBHYGG010000188.1:0-4305 GCF_051859125.1 Gemmata sp. | reverse complement strand
ACAGCGCTATCTCCGGAAACTTGCCCCGGTTACAGATTCACCAGACAGAGCCTAGCACCAACCGCTTCATCGCCTCGGACATTGTTGTGCCCCCGTTAGGCGAAGTTACGATTCAAACCCTACCGGACTCAAGCCACGATGCCCTTGACGACGTGGCCGTGGACGTCGGTGAGGCGGAAGTCGCGGCCCTGGAACCGGAACGTCAGCTTCTCGTGGTTGATGCCGAGCAGGTGCAAGATGGTCGCTTGGAAGTCGTGGACGTGGACCGGGTCCTTCGCCGGGGCGAAGCCGAAGTCGTCGCTCTCGCCGTAGCTCGTGCCCGGCTTGATGCCCCCGCCCGCCATCCACGCCGTGAACACGTAGGGGTGGTGGTCGCGGCCCCAGCTCTTCACGTCCTTGATGTCGCCCTGGAGGAACGGCGTGCGGCCGAACTCGCCGCCCCAAATCACCAGCGTGTCGTCGAGCAGCCCGAGCCGCTTCAGGTCTTTCACGAGTGCGGCCGACGGCGCGTCGGTGTCCTGGCACTGGATTTTGAGCTGCGTGTTGAGGTTGCGGTGCTGGTCCCACCCGGCGTGGAGCAGTTGCACGAACCGGGTGCCGCGCTCGACGAGCCGCCGGGCCATGAGGCAGTTGAACGCGAACGACCCCTGCCGCTTCACGTCCGGCCCGTACATGTCGAGCACCTTCTGCGGCTCCTTGCTGAAGTCGGTGAGTTCGGGCACCGACGTCTGCATCCGGTACGCCATCTCGTACTGCGACATCCGGGTCGCGGTCTCCGGGTCGCCGAACTCCTTGAGCGTGAGGTCGTTCAGCTTGTTGAGGTCGTCGAGCGCGGCGCGGCGGCTCTCGCGGCTCTGGCCGTCGGGGTTGGACAGGTACAGGACCGGGTCGCCCTGGCCGCGGAACTTCACGCCCTGGAACTTCGTCGGCAGGAACCCGCTGCCCCAGTAGAAGTCGTAGAAGATCTGCCCGCACGACGCTTCCTTGTCGCGCGAGGTCATGGCGACGAACCCCGGGAGTTCCTCGGTCTCGGTGCCGAGGCCGTAGGTGAGCCACGCGCCGAGGCTCGGGCGGCCGGGCATCTCCGACCCGGTGAGGAAGAAGCAGATCGCCGGCGCGTGGTTCACCTGCGTCGTGTACAGCGACTTCACGAAGCAGCACTCGTCGGCGATGCCCGCGGTGTGCGGCAGGAAGTCGGACACCCACGCCCCGCCCTTGCCGTGCTGCGTGAAGTTGGTGATGTTCGGCAGGCACGGCCGCACCGCCTGACCGCCGGTCATCGTGCTGAACCTCGCACCTTTCACAACGGAATCGGGGATCTGTTCGCCCTTCCGCTTGGTGAGTTCCGGCTTGTAGTCGAAGAGGTCGACGTGCGTCGGCGCGCCGTTCTGGAACAGGTAGATGACCCGCTTGGCCTTCGGGGCGAAGTGCGGCAGCGCCGGCAGCCCGCCGATGCGCTTCGGCGCGGCGCCCGCGTCGCGGGCCATCAGCGACGCCAGCGCCGCGGTGCCGATGCCGGTCGCCGTGCGGCCGAAGAAGTGCCGCCGGGACAGCAGCAGGGCGCGTTCGTGTGCGGGGTGCATGGCGGTCTCCGGGCGAGCGGGGGCGTGAGCCCCCCGAGGTGTGAGGATAGACGAAGACTCGGGGGGCTCACGCCCCCCGCTCGCCCAGTCACTTGTTCAGCACTTCGTCGAGGTTCAGCAGCGTGAGGCACACGACCGTGAGGGCGGCGTGGTCGGTCGGGTCGAGCTTCTCGTTCCGCGGCGACTCGCCGGTCCTGAGCAACTTCACCGCAGCGGGCTTGTCGGCGGCGAAAATCGAGCGCTGCTTCTCGACCGCGGCCGCGAGGATCTTCACCTGCGCGTCGGTCGGCTTGCGGCACGTCGCTCGGCGGAACGCGAACGCGGCGCGCTCGGCGTCGGTGGCGCCGGCCTGCTCCATCGCGAGTTGCGCCAGCGCCCGTGCGGCCTCGACGTAGGTGGGATCGTTGAGCGTCGCGAGCGCGTGCAGCGGGGTGTTCGTCGTCGTGTTCTTCACCGAGCACGTCTGCCGGCTCGCGGCGTCGAAGAACATCGTCGGCCCGACGATCCGTCGCCAGAACACGTACAGGCTGCGGCGGTACAGCGCGGCCCCCGCGTCCTGCTGGTAGCGCTTGTTGCCGAACGTCGCCTCCTCCCAGATGCCGGCCGGCTGGTACGGCTTCACGGGCGGGCCGCCGAGGGTCGGCGTGAGGAGCCCGCTCGCGGCGAGCGCCTGGTCGCGGATCGCCCACGCCGGGAGCCGGTGCCGCGGGCCGCGGGCGAGGAGCCGGTTCTCGGGGTCGCGCTCGCGAAGCTCGGGCGTCACCACCGCGGACTGGCGGTACGCGGCAGAGGTCACCATCAGCCGGACGAGGTGCTTCACGTCCCACTTCGACTCGACGAACTCGACCGCGAGCCAGTCGAGCAGTTCCGGGTGGCTGGGCCGCTCGCCCTGCACGCCGAAGTCCTCGCTCGTCTTCACGAGGCCGGTGCCGAAGAACGTCTGCCAGAAGCGGTTGACCGTGACGCGGGCCGTGAGCGGGTTGTCGGGCGAGACGATCCACTTCGCGAGGTCGAGCCGGGTCTCGCGCGCCGCCGGGAGCCACGGCCCGGCCCCGAACACCGCCGGCGTGCCGGGCACCACCTTCCCCTCCCGCTTCTGGTAGTCGCCGCGGGTGTACTGGAACGTCTCGCGGGGCTGCGGGAGGTCGGCCATCACCATCACCTTCGGCACACTCTGCGAAGCGGCGTCGCGGGCCTGCTTCGCCTTCCGCACCTCGGGGAGCAGCTTGACGTACTCGGGCTCCGCGTCCTTGAAGTGCTTGGCGAGTTCGTCGTAGTTCTGGTCGGTGCGGTCGCCCGGCCCCTTGCGGAGCGCCGAGTCGATCACCGGCGGGAGCGTCGACCCGGGCTTGCCGTCCTTCCCCTTCACCGTCGCGGCCTCGCGGAGCCGCTGCTCGACCGGCGTGACCTTCAGCACGAGGTCGTCGAGCGCCGACTGCGCCGCGCGCCGCTTCTGCTCCTGCTCGGGCGAAGCGAAGTCGAGCACCGGCGGGGTCTGCCCGTTGCCGCCGCCGCCGGTCACGGGCGACTGGTTGAAGTACGCGAACAGACGGAAGTAGTCGCGCTTCGAGAGCGGGTCGAACTTGTGGTCGTGGCACCGCGAGCAGGTGAACGTGAGCCCGAGCCACACGGTGCCCACGGTCTCGGCCTGGTCGAACACGTACTCGACGCGGTTCTCCTCGGCGATCCGGCCGCCCTCGCCGTTGATCATGTGGTTGCGGTTGAACGCGGTCGCGAGGGTCTGCTCCTTCGTCGCGTTCGGGAGCAGGTCGCCGGCGATCTGCTCGACCGTGAACCGGTCGTACGGAACGTTGTCGTTGAACGCCCGCACCACCCAGTCGCGCCACGGCCACATGGTCCGCTCGCCGTCGCCCTGGTACCCGTTGCTGTCGGCGTACCGGGCCGCGTCGAGCCAGTCCCACGCCATCCGCTCGCCGTACCGCGGCGACCTCAGCAGCCGCTCGACGACCGCCTCGTAAGCCTTCGGCGATTCGTCCTTCAGGAAGGCGTCCACCTCATCGAGCGTCGGCGGCAGGCCGGTGAGGTCGAGCGTGACGCGGCGAATCAACCGCTCCTTGTCGGCCTGCGGCGACGGCAGCACCTTCTCGCGCAGCAGCCGCTGCGAAACGAAGGCGTCGATCGGGTTCTGGACCGGGTACCGCGGGTCGCGCACCGCGGGCACCGCCGGCCGCACGGGCTTCACGAACGCCCAGTGCTGGCCCCACGCGGCCCCCTGGTCGATCCACGCCTTGAGCGTCGCGATCTCGGCGGCCGAGAGCTTCTTGTTCGACTTCGGCGGCGGCATCAGCTCGGCCGGGTCCTCGGGGGCGAGCCGCTTCACGAGTTCGCTCTCGGCCGCCTTCCCCGGAACCACCACGGGCGGCTTGAGCGCCTCGTCCTTCACGTCGAGCCGCAGGTCGGCCTTCCGCGACTTCTCGTCCGGCCCGTGACACTGGAAGCACTTGTCCGAGAGGATCGGGAGCACGTCGCGGGCGAAGTCGACGCGCTTCTCGTCGGCGTTTGCGGGGGCGGCCAGCGCGAGGGCACAGAGCACGGAGAGGAGGCGGAGCATAGCGGGGGGTCTCGGCGCGGCGGGCCGGGTGGGACGGGGGAAGTATATCCGACGCGGGGGCCGGGGCGGAAGGAAGAAGCCCGGCACCCCCTCGCGCGGGGTATGCGTCGCGAAAGTTGGTGGGAACTGTGTTCAGTTCGGTGTAGCTTT
>NZ_JBHYGG010000187.1:0-4452 GCF_051859125.1 Gemmata sp. | reverse complement strand
CGCCGGGGGGGCCTTGGGGCCCCTCTCGTGGGTTGGGCGGGCGGGGCGACCCCGGCGCGCCTGGGTGGGGGTGCGCCTACCCCCTCGCTGGCGCTCGGGGTTCGCCCGGTCCTCGGTCGGTCTTGACCGATAGCTTACAGTTCGGTTCTAGTCCCCGGGTATTTCACCGCCCGCCGGGGATTCGCACATGACCCGATTCGTCGCTCTCGCCGCCGCGGCGCTCGCTCTCGCGGCCGGCCCCGCACCCGCCGCCGACCCGGTGAACCTGACCGAGAAGGTCGGCCCCGACGTCCGCACGAGGGCCGCGGTCGACCTCGACCTGAAGGGCGAACTCCTGTTCGTCCTGGACGGGAAGAAGGAGTCGGCCCGGCTCGAAGCGAGGGCCCGGCACGCCTTCACCGAGCGGACCCTCGTCGTCACCGACGGGATGCCCAGCAGCACCGCCCGTGCGTACAGCGAGGCTTCCGCAACGGCCGCCGTCGCCGGCGAGAAGTCCGGCCGCACGCTCCCCGCCGACCGCCGGCTGATCGCCGCCCGCCGCACCACCGACGGGCTGGTGTGCTTCAGCCCGGCCGGGCCGCTGAGCCGCGACGAACTCGACCTCGTGACCGAGCACTTCAACCCGCAGTGCGTCGGCGGGCTCCTCCCGGGCGCGCCGGCGAGCGTCGGCGACACCTGGAAGGTGTCCGACACCGCGACCCAGGCCGCGTGCCTGCTCGGGGCCGTGCTCAAGGCGGACCTCACGGGCAAGCTCCTCGACGTGAAGGACGGGGTCGCGACGTTCACCGTCGAGGGCACCGCCGAGGGGGTCGAGCACGGCGCGAAGGTGGTGCTGGCCGTCACCGCGACCGGCACGTTCGACGTCGCCGCCGGGTGCGTTACCTCACTGATGTGGAAGCAGAAGGACGAGCGCGAGCAGGGGCCGGTCAGCCCGGCGTCGAAGGTCGAGGCGACGGTCACGCTGAAGCGCGAGCCCGTGGCCGAGTTCCCGGCGGAGCTGGCCGACGCCGCGGTCGCGAAGATCCCCGAGGGCGAGGTGCCGGCCGCGCTGACCGCGATCCGCCACGCCGACCCGAAGGGCCGGTACGCGCTGGTCCACGCCCGCGAGTGGCACGTCACCGGCCAGACCGACGCGCACCTCGTGGTGCGGCTGGTCGACCGCGGCGGGTTCGTGGCGCAGGCGACGCTCAGCGCGTGGCGGCCGGCCGAGCCCGGCAAGCACATGGCCGCCGCCGACTTCAAGAAGGCCGTCGCCGAGGCGCCGGGCTGGATCCAGTCGAAGGTGCTGGCCGACGGCGAGGTCGCGGTCACCGGCGGCCGGTGGCTGTACCGGCTCACCGCCGAGGGGAAGATGGACGAACTGCCCGTGGTGCAGACGTTCTACCTGCTGGCCGGCGCCGGGGGCGAGCAGATGGGCGTCACGGTCGCGGTGACGCCCGAACAGGTGCGGGCCGTCGGCACCCGCGACCTGGACCTCGTGAGGGCCATCGAGTTCGGGAAGAAGTGACCGGGATTTGGCGAGCGGGGGGCGTGAGCCCCCCGAGTTCTTCTCTTCGCGCTTTCCTCGGGGGGCTCACGCCCCCCGCTCGCCAAGAGTCACGCGATCGCGGTAGCCCCTTGCACATCGGCCCCCCGTCGGCGACAATTGCACCAGACGGTGACCGTTCCCGCCGCAGCGCTTGCGCTCCCACCCGCCTTCTGCCCTCCTGAGGGTCTCTTCACATGTCGAACACCCGCCTCCTGGCGGCCGCCCTGGTCGCACTCCTCGCGACCGCCAACACCCGCTCGCTCGCCGCCGACGCGCCCCTGCCTGCCCCCGGCGACATCAAGGCGCTCGCGATCCACCCGCAGAAGGTGTCGCTCATCGGGGCCGACTCCGCCACGCAGCTCGTGCTCACCGCGACCCTCACCGACGGCCGCGTCGTCGACCTGACGCACGACGCGAAGTACGCCGTCGCCGACGGGAAGGCAGCCGCCGTGCTGCCGACCGGCCGCGTGCTCCCGCGGGTCAACGGCACCACCGAGATCGTGGCCACCTACGGCGACAAGACGGCCCGCGTGCCGCTCGGCGTCACCCACATGGGCGACGACCTGCCGCTCAACTTCACCAACCAAGTCGTGCCGATCTTCACCAAGCTCGGGTGCAACAGCGGCGGGTGCCACGGGAAGCTCGCGGGGCAGAACGGGTTCCGCCTGTCCCTCCTCGGGTTCGAGCCGGACCTCGACTTCATGACGCTCGTGAAGGAGGGCCGCGGCCGCCGCATGTTCCCCGCGAACCCGGACGCCAGCCTGTTCCTCACCAAGGCCACCGGCCGCGCCCCGCACGGCGGCGGCAAGAAGATGGAGCCCGACTCCGACGAGTACAAGCTCGTGCGGCGGTGGATCGGGGCCGGGATGCCGTGGGGCACCGAGAAGGACCCGACCGTCACCAGGATCACCGTGTTCCCCGAGCACCGCGTCATGGGCCGCGGGACCAGGCAGCAGTTCGCCGTGTACGCGCACTACACCGACGGCACCGTCGAGGACATCTCCCGCCGGGCGCAGTACGAGTGCAACGACACCGAGATCGCGACCGTGGACGCGAACGGTTTGGTGCGGACCCTGACAATGAGCGGCGAGGCCGCGGTGATGGCCCGGTACCAGGGCATGGTCGCCGTGTTCCGCGCCACCGTCCCCCTCGGCGTAAAGACGCCTGAGTGGAACTTCGCGGCGAAGACCGTCGTGGACGAGCACACGCAGAAGAAGTGGCGCGAGCTGGGCCTCGTGCCGTCGGACCTGTGCACCGACGAGGTGTTCATCCGCCGCGTGTTCCTCGACGTGACCGGCACGCTCCCGACGCCGAAGCAGGTCACCGACTTCGTCGCCGACAAGGACGCCGCCAAGCGCGACAAGCTCGTGGACCGGCTCCTGGAGAGCCCCGAGTACGCGTACTACTTCGCGAACAAGTGGGCCGACATCCTGCGGGTCAAGCGGCGGGCCGAGACGACCCGCGCCGCGGGCACGTTCGCGTTCCACGAGTGGATCCGCGAACAGGTCGCGGCCGACCTGCCGTACAGCGAGTTCGTCCGCGCCGTGGTGACCGCCACCGGCGACGAGCGGAAGAGCCCGCCGACCGTGTGGTACAAGGAGATCGACAAGCCCGAGCAGTTCGTGGACGACGTGAGCCAGGTGTTCCTCGGCCAGCGGATGGCGTGCGCCAACTGCCACCACCACCCGTACGAGAAGTGGGGCCAGGACGACTACTGGGGGCTGGCCGCGTTCTACGGCCGCGTGGGCCGCAAGAACGTGACGATGCCGGGCGGCAGCGGCGACCGCAAGAACGACCTCCAGGTGGTGTTCAGCAAGGCGACCGGGGCCGTCACCAACAAGCGGACCGGCAAGAGCGCCGACCTGAAGCCGCTCGACGGCGCGGCGCTGGACGTTTCCGCCGAGGACGACCCGCGGCAGAAGCTCGTGGACTGGATGGTGGACCCGAAGAACCCGTACTTCGCCCGCACCGTCGCGAACCGGTACTGGGCGCACTTCTTCGGCCGCGGGATCGTGGACCCGCTCGACGACATGCGGATCACCAACCCGCCGAGTAACCCCGAACTGCTCGACGCGCTGGCCAAGAACCTCGTCGACAACAAGTACAGCCTCAAGGCGCTGGTGAAGACGATCTGCAAGAGCCGCACGTACCAGCTCAGCAGCACGCCGAACGACTTCAACAAGGCCGACAAGCAGGCCTACGCCCGGTACTACCCGAAGCGGCTGCAGGCCGAGGTGCTGCTCGACGCGCTGTGCCAGGCGACCGACAGCCCGAGCCGGTTCGGCGGGCTCCCGGCCGACAAGAACGCGCCGACCCGGGCCATCATGCTCCCGGACGAGTCGTTCTCGTCGTACTTCCTCGACGTCAACGGCCGCCCGCAGCGGATCAGCGCGTGCGAGTGCGAGCGGGTGAACGAGGCGAACCTCGCGGCCGTGCTGCACATGCTCAACAGCGACGAAGTGCAGGGGAAGATCACCCGCTCGGGCGGCCGGGCCGACAAGCTCGCCGCCGCGGCCGACAAGCGGCCCGACGCGGAGAAGGTCGAGGAGCTGTTCCTGTGGGTGCTGTGCCGCAAGCCGACGGCCGACGACCTGAAGGCGGCGCTGGCGCACGTCGAACAACAGGCCGCGAAGAACCCGACCAACCCGGCCGCCGGCAAGAAGACCGCCTACGAGAACATCACCTGGGCGCTGGTGAACACCAAGGAGTTCGTGTTCAACCAGTAATCCGAGTGCGGAGTGCGGAACGCGGAGCGCGGAGTGAAAACCAACGAAGCCCCCGGGTAAACCCGGGGGCTTCTTGCTATGGCCAGTGGATCGAGAGTCGGCTCCGGAACCGGTGACGCGATTGGTGGGGGGTGCGCGTGGCAGCCCCTCACCCGCGACCCGCAGAGCCGGGTCGCGACCTCTCCCCGTAGGAACGGG
>NZ_JBHYGG010000186.1:0-4491 GCF_051859125.1 Gemmata sp. | reverse complement strand
ACAGCGCTATCTCCGGAAACTTGCCCCGGTTACAGATTCACCAGACAGAGCCTACGACCACTGGGCCGCCAACCGGGGCGACAACCTGTTCGAGCGGCGGGTCAACCGCCAGCGGGCCGACTACGACCCGCACCCGATCACCGGGGTCCTGCCGCGCGAGGTGGGCGCACTGTTCGGGGGCCGCCGGCCGGGTCCCGAGTACACGCCGGACTGCCCCCGCACCGCGGCCGACGTGGCGGGGAAGGTGGCGGCGCTCGGCGCGTGGGTCGCGGCGGCAGAGGCGGGGGCCTACGACGACGTCGGCGACCGGGCCTGGGTCGCCGAAGTTCGCGAGGAACTCGTCGGGCTCGTCCTCAGGCTGCGGCAGTCGACTACTGCGTTCCGCGAAGAAGTGATTGCCGCACTCCGGTGTCTGGCGACCGCCGGTGCACCCGCGGAGCCGATAGCCCTGGCCGCGGAGCCGACGCCCCCGGCAGCACCTCCGACGCCCGCCCCTGGGGAGGTCGCCCCGGGGGCACCTCCCCCGTGGACCACTCCAGGTGGCGGGGTGGCTCCGGCGGCCGTTCCGGTCGCGGTGCCGGTTCCCCGAGACGCGTCGGTATCAAGTGCGCTACCGTTGCCCGCAGAGACGCGTGTCGTGCCCCACTGGGACGAGACCGCCCGGCGGCTCTGGTTCGGCGGCCAGCGCTGTAAGACGTTCAAGAAACCGGCCCCGGGCCAGGAAAAAGTCCTCGCGGCATTTGAGGAATTGGGGTGGCCTCAGGCCATCAAGGACCCGCTCGAACCGGGAAAACTGGGCCAGACCGTCGAGTCACTGAACGACAACCTATCGCACATCCGGTTCACCCGCAACGGGGCGGGAACGGGCATCTGTTGGGATCCCGTCTGATCACCGGCGCAACGCAGGTACACCTCCGGTAGATCGAACCGCGTGCGTGCGGAATGATACTTCGCGTCCACCCACACGGTGCGCGAGGTGCCACATGTCGACCAGCCCGATCCACTTGACCGTCTCCCAGATCGTCGCGCGTCTGCCCGGGTCCCGTGGCGCGAACCGTCTCCACCCCGCCACGGTGACGCGGTGGATCCTGGCCGGGTGCCGCGCCCGGGACGGCCGCCGGGTCAAGCTGGCCGCGACCCGGGCCGGATCCCGGTGGCTCGTCCGCGAGGCAGACCTCGAGGCGTTCTTCGACGCCCTCGGGGCCGAGCCGCCCGCGGTGCCGGTCCCGACCGTGAACACGTCCCGTGCGGAGAGTCGCAGCGCCGCGGCCGCCCTGGAGCTCCAGCGCCGCGGCGCGTAGCTCCACCCCGGTTGCGTGCCCACGCACCGGCTCGCCGCGTCGGGCGCTGCGCCCGGGGCGCATCCGATGAACGACGACACACAGCCCCGAGTTGTTTCGACCGAGGTGTCCGCGATGGCCGGGCCGCTCCCGCACGGCTCTGAGCCCACGCCCTGGTCCGGGTCGGCGGCTCCAGCAAGCGGACCCTGCGGAGCGGCATTCGGGTCGCGAAGGAGATCACCCGGATCCGGCCGCACGGCCGGTGCGGAGCGCCGTGGGCGCGGTCCAGTACATCTTCAAGGACCTCGACAACCGGCAGAAGCAGGCCGACTTGCCGGCCCCGAAAGCTCGCGGCCGGCTGATCACGACGTCCCCCAAGTTGTTGGCCCGCCCGCTCAAGGCCCTCTGGGCCGAGTTCCGCGACCGCCGGCCCGCGGCACGCGAGCGGGCTCGGATCCGGTAGCCGCTCCGGTTCCCCACCGAGGTCCAGCGCACAGCCTGAGCCCGTGCATGGATGGAGTGGGTCCTGAACACGCCTTTCCCCTCGGAGCACGATCATGAAACGCGATGCAGCAGACGGCGAGCAGGGCGGCGAGTCTCCCCCGTCGACCCCGGCTCGGCTCACGAGCCGGCCCGGCGCACCGGCGGCCGAAGTCCCGGTCACCGAGGACGAGGCCCTGGACGTGGGAGACGGTGCCCGCGCGCGGTTGGAGATGAGGGGTTCGTCGGAGCGGGCGGCCGTGCTCAACCTCTTGCGTGACCGAATTGCGCGCCAGACGCCGCGCACGCCCACCCGCACCGCCGCCTTCGCCGGCAAGCGGGCCGTCTTCTACCTCGCGCCGGTGTTCTTTGACAACATGGAGCTGATCCCGGCCGACATCCGGTGGGAGTGCGCGTACTTCGCGCACCTGCTCCACTGGCAGTACGCGATGGGCCGCGCCGACGACTGCGGCCGGGTCCGCCTCGCGCAGCGGCGGCTGCGGGAGGTCATCCCCGAGACCAAGCTCCTCCGGGTCAAGGAGGCCCTGCTGCGGACCGACCTGCTGCCGGGGGGCCCGGTCATGTCCACGGACGGCTACTACACCGCCGGCCGCCACGCCACCGCCTACCGCCTCTGTAGCGGGTACCACCACACCGAGAAGCACCACTGCGAGGACCACCGGATCAACCGACAGATCTCCAGGCTCGACGCGAAGTACCGCGGCGGCCTGGACCGTACCGTCCAAAACTTGCGGGAGTGGCACGAGCGACTCGGCACCGACCTGGACGCGAGCGCGATCCTCCCGGCCTGTGCGGACCTGGTCCCGCAGAGATCGCGGCGGTCGGCCCGGGGTGTCGCCCAGTCCTTGGAGCAACGCACCGCCGACTACCGCACGAGCACCGCGTCCATGGTCCGCCGGTGGGCGGCCGGGGACGGGTGGTTCGTGCGGGACCAGTTCGGCCGCATCCACACGCCGTTCACGAACTTGCCTCGCCCCCTGCGTCCGCAGCTGCGCTACCACGGCCGGGCCATCATCGGCGTCGACGTCGGCGCGATGCAGATGGTCTGCGCGTACCTGCTGGCCGTGTGGTGGTACCGGGACCCGTCGGTGCCGGAGCGGATGGTGCGGGCGACGTTCCCCGAGTCCGGGAACCCCTACGCCCGCCGGTACTGGAACAGCCTCAAGGACCGCGCCAAGGTGCCGGCCGACGTCCGAGCGTTCCTGGTGTCGTGCGTTTCCGGGCGGATCTACGACCCGGCGGAGTGGGGCGTGGAGGGGGTGACGCGGGACCGCCTGAAGCGGACCGTGCTGGTCCTCGTCATGGACCGGAACCGCAGGAGGTCCCCGCTGGAGAGGACGATCGCCGGGCGGTTCCCGGGTGTCTTCCGGGTGCTCCGGGCGCTGAAGCGCGTCACGCCCGGGCACGCCCGGCGGGAGGGCCGGGACTACTCGCACGAGACGCACAAGCGGGTCGCGCACCTGCTCCAGAACCTGGAGAGCAACATCATGCACCGGGTGCTCAAGATCGTCTTCAAGGAGCGGCCCGACGCCCCCGTCTGGACCCGCCACCACGCGATCTACACCGTCGGCGAGGACAGCCGCCGGTTCCTCCGCGAGGCCTTGAGCCGCGTCTTCGCGGACCTGGGCGTCGCCCCGTCGCTCAAGGACTGTTGAGGCGCCCGGCGGGCGGGGAACCGGGTGAAGATCGTGCGCGATCCTAAATTGCGAACCCACAAGGCGTTAAGTTCACCTCTTGGCACTTACATAGACTTGTTGGTCGTGGTGTGGTGTGGAGGGGATGTGTGACTGGGTTAGGTGGGGTGTGGTCCCGTGCTACGTCCCCTCGGTAAGGGCTGGCTTTGGTTCCTGCTGCCCGCAGGGTGTGGCTCGCACGGGGCGACCCTGGTCCGCGAGGTCGGGTCCTGGCGGCAAAGGTTCCGGTCGCGCTCCTGCGTCCGTTTCGACGCCCGGGAGCACAACACGGCACCGCAAAACCCCTATGAAAGGCCTATTATGACATATCAAATTATCCTTGTACAAGGCTAATGCAAGGCTAATGCAAGGCTAAATCAATCGTGCCGATTCGCCCCCTCAAAGTGGGCGAACGGCGACTGGCTGGACTCGGCCGGCGGCCAGTAGGCGAACACGATCCGTTCGATCGTGCTGAGCTCGGCACTCCACGGCCACACCGGTCGGCACTCGCAGCCCCCCGGAGCAGTTGCCGCCTCGCGCCAAAGGAACCATCAGGGAAAATAAGGTATTGCGCGCGATGAAGCACGCGCATTGGCCGGCTTGAAGGGCGCGCGCCGGGCCGCGCCACCGCCGCAACGACCGACCCCAACCCCGGCTCGGCGGGTATGATGTCCCCAACAAGATATGGCCAGATCCGCGGCATGCGGGCATCATCTCGGCCACGTTACGTACGGGAACCCATGCCCCTGATCGGTGACTCACCTGCCAGGGCTTTGCCTCCCCGGGCTCGCCGAAAAAATGCCAGTGTCAACGTATTTCGGTGCGGCGGTGTTCTGTATAATAATTTTGTGGAATCGACCGCCTTAAACGCTCGCGTGCTCGGTTCCGCACCCCGGCACCGGCGGGCACCCGGACCCGGCGCCCGCCGTCCCGCACGACCAGGGCGAAGCCGCCCGGACCCGGTCGCAGGGGCGGGGCGAGAGGCGTGTGCGGCGGGCACGGTCGACGTGTGACGCGAGGGAGACATGACAGCGTTC
>NZ_JBHYGG010000185.1:0-4550 GCF_051859125.1 Gemmata sp. | reverse complement strand
GCCTTCGGAGGCAGGCAAGAATGCCTGCCCCACCAGGAGCAACTGATCCACGCGAGTCGGTATGACGCCGCACCTTTCGAGCCACGGGGCTCGCCCCCGTGGGCTTCAGCACCCCGAACCACCACGGGGGCGAGCCCCGTGGCTCGAAAGTCTCGTTACCGCCGGAACGCGCGGCCGACCTTGAGCCCGTCCTTCGCCTGGTACTCCCAGACGATCTCGCCGGACGGGTCCACCTCGATCACCTTGTTGTGGTTCATCAGCGAGATCAGGGTGTTCCCGTTGAACAGCCGCTGGCACGACGTCGGCGCGGACTCGCGGGGGCACTCGTACTTCCACGTCTGCTTGCCGGTCTTCAGGTCGTACTCGGCCACGCGGTCCTCGGGGGCGGCCGGGTTCTTGTTGTCCCGCTCGCACACGAGCACCTTGTCCTCGCCGACGACGCCCAGGGCCTGGATCTGCATGATCCAGCCGATCGTCAGGTTCTTCTTGGCGTCGGCGCCCTTGGCGTCGAGGCGGAACGCGTTCGGACCGCCGGGGTTGCCCGGCCCCTGGTACAGGTTGGTGACGTACAGCGTCTCCCCGGTCGGGAGCCGGCACCCGGCCATGATGTCGTACGGCCGGGCGTGCGCCCACACCTGCTTGCCGTCCTTGTCCCACTGGATCACGTTGTTGCGGCACACCACGAGCATGCCGCCGTCGGGCAGGAAGTCGATGTTGAGCGGCTGCTGGAGCGCGTTGCGGCGGGTCAGGACGCGGCCGGCCGTGTCCCGCTCGACCACCTGGTTGTTCTGCGACTCGGCGACCCACACGTTGCCGTTCGGGGCGACCTTCACGTCGGTCGGGTTGTTGACGCCGACGATCCGCCACTTCTCCTTGAGGTCCGGCCCGAGGGACACGACGCGGCCCTGGCCGAACCCGCTGTAGTCCATCTCGATGACGTCGGTGTGCCCGGTGACCCGGGGCTTGTAGTCGAGCTTCACGAGATCGACCCGGTCGCCCTTCTCCTTCCACCACCCGAGCCACGCGACCCGGGCCTTCTCCAGCGACGCGGGCGACTTGAGGAACCGGCCGTCCTTCGGGTGCGTGCCGGCCAGGGTGAGGAGCAGGTCCTCGAGCTGCCAGATGCGGCCCCGGGGGAGCTTCGGGATCAGGTCGATGAGCGCGGCGACGTACTCGCCCTCGCGGGTGACCAGGGCCAGCGCCCAGAGGCCGGCGAACCGGGCCTCGGTGTCGACCTCCTTGAGGACCGCCTCGCGGAGCTTCGCGTACGAGTCCTTGATGCGGACCCGCTCGGCCGCCGGGCCGCCCTCGGTGAGCGCGACGTACGCGGCGGTGCGGCGGACCGGGGACTTGTCGTCGAGCGCGGCGACGAGGGCCGGCTCGGCCCTCCCGTCCCGCACGGCC
This sequence comes from Gemmata sp., assembly GCF_051859125.1. Taxonomy (NCBI): domain Bacteria; kingdom Pseudomonadati; phylum Planctomycetota; class Planctomycetia; order Gemmatales; family Gemmataceae; genus Gemmata; species Gemmata sp. The sequence goes on along the minus strand of NZ_JBHYGG010000185.1, from coordinate 3,146 downwards.
AGGGCCACGAGGGCGGTGCGGATCGCGTCGGCCACGGCCTCGCTGTCGGCCAGGGGGAGGAACCCGATGAGGGCCGCGGCGGCCCCGGCGGGCTTGAGCTTCGCGACGGCCCGGACGGCCGCGGCCGTGACCGCCGAGTGCGGCACCGTCTCGACCTTCCGCAGGGCGAGCCGGGCGCGGTACGCGACCTCGGGGTCGCGGTCCTGCTCGGCCTTCTTGAGCGGCCCGATCGCGGCCGACCCGTACCGCTCGACCTCCTCGGTGGCGGCCTCGCGGGCGTCGAAGTCGTCGGTCCCGAACCGGGCGATGATCTCCGAGATGCGGCCGTGGTCCGCGTCCGACAGGGTCCGGTGCCTCAGGTACTCGAGCAGTTGCGGGCCGTCGGTCGGGCTCAGGTTGGCCTTCTTGAGCGCCTCGTCGTCGGTGAGCGCCGGGGCGACCGGGGCGACCGGCCCGCGGACCGGCGGGCGGACCGGCTGCCGCTGGGCGCGGGCCACCGGGGCCACCTGGATGACGTCGGCGGCGGGGGCCGCCGGGGTGAAGCAGACCGCACCCAACAACAGGACCAGCGCGGACAGCGGCACGGGCCGACGCATGTGGGTTCTCCGGGTTACCAGGGCGCTCGCCACCCCTCCAATCTACGGCCGCGCGGCCCGCGGGGGAAACCCATTTCGCCGCGCCGCCTTGACGCGGCGGCCGCCCCCTGGCATATACGCCGGTTCGACCGTCCCGGCCAGTTTATTTGTGGGGCACCGGAATGGGGGCAAGGCTCCGACTCGTGTGGCTGCTGTGCGCCCCGGCGATCGGGTGCGCCACGGCCCCGCCGCTCGACAACCCGGCCCCGGTCCGCGGCCCGGCCGCCGAGGTCGAGAACCCGGTGCTGGTCTCGCCCGGGGTGCCGACCGCGGCCGCGTACCACGAGGTGTTCGAGAAGACGGTCGCGGTCCTCGACGAGTACTTCGAGCTGCTCCCGCCCAACCCCTACGACGGGCGGGTCGTGTCGAGGCCGCGGATCGCCCCGGGGTTCGAGCAGGTCTGGAAGCGCGGGAACCCCGAGCCGCGGAGCCGGCTGCTGGCGACGTTCCAGTCGATCCGGCAGGTCGCGACGGCCGAGATCCGCGCCGGCGAGCGGGGCGGGTACCTGGTGTACGTCGTCGTCGAGCGGGAACTCGAGGACCTGCCGCGGCCCGCGATGGCCCGGACCGGGTCGGCCGTGTTCCAGGACACGCCGTCGGTGGACCGCCAGTTCGACGTGGTCACCCCCGACGTGCCGACCGGCCAGGGGTGGTACCGCATCGGCCGCGACTACGCGCTGGAGCAGCAGATCCTCCGCCGCATCCGCGACTGCAAGTGACGGGGCGGTGCAACGAACCGTGCGGGGAAATCGGAGGGCGCCCGTAAAATGGGCAGTCGCGCCGTGGGGGGAGCCGCGTCCGGTGACGCGGCCCCGGGGCGGTCGCGGCTGAACGGGGCGGAGTCATGGCCGAACGGGGCATGCGGCTCAAACTGGGGGCGTTCGTGGCGGGGGCGCTGGCCATCCTGGCGGGCCTCATCGTCTTCTTCGGCCGCGCGCCGGAGCTGTTCTCGACCAAGGTCAGTTACGCGGTCCTGTTCTCCGAGGCCCCGGGGGTCGCCCCGGGGGTCCCGATCCGCAAGTCCGGGGTCCGCATCGGCGAGGTGACCGGGCTCGACCTCGACCCCGAGTCGGGCCAGGTCCGCGTCGCGTTCCGCATCGACCGCAAGTACCTCCCGCGGAAGTCCGAGGACGTCATCATCACCAAGGGGCTCCTCAGCGGCGACACCGCGATCGACTTCGTGCCCCGGCTCGCCGAGGACGGGCTGCCGGTGTCGCGCGGCGACGAGTGGCCCCCGGGGTCCGAGATCCCGGGCCTGCCGCCCATTACCCCCCGGAGCCTGCTGACCCCCGCGTCGGGCATCCTCGTCAACGCGCAGCAGTCGCTCGACAAGGTCGCCAAGGCGTTCGAGCGGCTCGAGAAGTTCCAGACGATCCAGCCCAAACTGGAGCGGGCGCTGGACGAGGCGAGCGAGACGTTCAAGTCGGTCCGCACGCTGGTGCCCGAAGCCAAGAAGACGATGGACAAGATCCAGAACCTGCTCGGGACCGACGCGCCGGCCCCGAACAACGGGGTGGTGCCGGCGAACTTCCTCGGCGACCCGGTCCTCGCCGCGGCCCAGCCGCCGGACAACGTGAACCTCAAGGAACTCATCCGGGACATCCAGGAGGTGGCCCGGTCCGCGAAGCCGGCCGTGGACGAGATCCGCGCCGCGGTGAAGCGGCTCGAACCGGACGTGGCGTCGGCGGTGAAGTCGGCCCGCACCACGTTCGACAACGTCAACGACGTGCTGTCGCCCGAGAACAAGAAGCAGGTCGGGGAGCTGCTCAAGAACGCGAACGCGGTCGCCCTGTCGATCGTCCGCATCTCGGCGGCGCTGTCGTCGATCCTCGACGGGGCCGAGAAGTCGCTGAAGAACATCGACACGGTCGTGTCGTCGGTCGGGCTGGTCGTCACCGACGTCCGCGCGGTCACCAAGCCGCTCGCCGAGCGGTCCGAGACGCTCGTGACCGGCGTGACCGAGTCGGTCGAGCAACTGAGCAAGGCGCTGGCCGAGGTCCGCGGGCTGCTGGCGACGTTCGGCAAGGGGAACGGGGCGGTCCAGAAGCTGCTGACCGACCCCAGCGTGTACCAGAACATCGACGACGCGGCCGGGTCGCTGGCCCGGGTGATGGGGAAGGCCGAGAAGATCACCCGCGACCTGGAAGTGTTCGCCGACAAGATCGCGCGGCGGCCGGAACTGATCGGCATCGGCGGCGCGGTGCGGCCGAGTTCGGGGCTCAAGGACGCGCCCGGCGCGCCGCTCCCCGCGTACCGCCCGGAGTGGCCGCCCGCGGCGACCGCCCCGCGGCAGGCGAACGCGCCCAACTGGCTCCCGCCGCAGCCGCCGGCCCCGCCGGGCGCGAACCCGTTCCCGCCGCCCGTCCAGGGCTACCCGCCGCGGTGAGGCGGCGAGTGCGAAGAGAAGACAGAAGAGTTTTCATCCGCAGATTACGCAGATGGACGCAGATTAGAAATCAGAGGACAGAGGACAGAGGACAGAGGACAGAGGACAGAGGACAGAGGACAGAG
>NZ_JBHYGG010000184.1:0-4673 GCF_051859125.1 Gemmata sp. | reverse complement strand
CAGCCGCGTAGGCCAGAAGAACTCGCACCCGCGGGACTATTTCGTGGGAGCAACGGGGTGGCGGAATGAGATGGCGTGGTTGAAGCAGGTTAGACGTGTCAGCCCCTCACCCGCGACTCGCAAAGCCTCGTCGCGACCTCTCCCCGCAGAGCCGGGGCGAGGTGGGGCGTTTCTCCTTCTCTTCAGCAGCGCGGTTGGGTGAGCGTGGCGTGAGACCAACCGCCCCACCTCGCCCCGGCTCTGCGGGGAGAGGTCGCCGCGCTTCGCGGCGGGTGAGGGGAAACCACCTGAACCTCGAACCCAGCGGCGTTGCCACTCCGTGCAAGCGTCAAACGTTGAACTACTGCGCCCCGAACCGGGCCTCGGCGAGGTTGAGGGGGTTCGCGCCGGGGATGTTGGGCAGGTCGAAGAGGCGACGGGTGTCCTGCGGGGTCATCTGGGCGTTGATGCGGCCCGCGTCGAGCTTCAGGGTCATCTCGAACTTCTGCTCCTCCCACCGCAGGAGCAGTTCCGTCGGGTACTGCACGACGTACGGCCGGCCGGATTGCGGGTCGTTGCCGCCCGCGGGGACCGTCTTGGCCGCCTTCACCTCGGCGTACGCGAGCACCTTCCCCTTCGCGTCGCGGATGAGGTGCTTCTTCACCTGCGGCTGGCCCCGGCCCGCGTCGGCGTCGTCGGCGTTGAAGACCACCTCCTTGCGGATCGGCACCCGGTTCGGCGTGGTCGTGTCCCAGCTCAGGGTGTAGGTGCGGGCGCGCTCGTCGGCCGTGGCGACGTACTGCGGGCCGGGCTGGAACGTGGTCATCCCCAGCGCCTGCATGATCCAGTCGGGGTCGACCGGCATGTTCCCGGGCACCTTCGCCTTGCCGGCCTCGAAGTCGGAGTGCGACGCGAACACGTAGGTCGGCGGCATCTGCGGGGCGGTGAAGTACACCCAGAACTGGTCCGGGTTCGAGCCGAGGTCCACCTTCACGTCCACGAGCCCGCCCTTGGCGACCATGCGGAAGTTTCGGGGCTGGCTGGCCGACAGGTTCCCGCGGAGGTTCGGGTACGCCATCTCCCTGAGCGCGCCGCGGATCCCGTCGCCCTCCTTCGCGGAGACGGTGACCTCGCCGTAGCTGACGTTCTGGAGCCGCCCGGCCTGGATGTTAAGGTAGCCGACGAGTTGCTCGGCGGTGACCTTCTGGACCGCCCCGGTGCCCGCCGGGGCCGGGTTCGACTTCACCCCGAACGCCTCGCGCAGCGACTGGCACCCGATCCCGGGGGTCAGGGTGAGCGCGGCGAGGAGGAACTGGCGGCGTCGCATGGCGGTTCTCCGAGCGGTCGTCTCTTTGGTGGGGCAGGCGTTCTTGCCTGCCAGCCGACCGGAGAGGCAGGCAAGAACGCCTGCCCCACCGAGCCCTACTCCCAGCCCAGCACGCGGAACACTTCGGTCTGCACGGTCGCGATCTGCTCGTCGGTGAGCCGCGGGTCGGTGACGTGGTGGACCGCCCCGCCCCTTGCGTCCTTCAGGACCATCACGTCGCGGCCGTGCTCGTCGCGGGCCGCGTCCTCGAACTTGAACCGCTTCCGCCGCATGAGCAGGAGCGCCGCGACGTACCGGAAGTTCAGGCCGTCGGCGTCGGTCGAGTCCTTGAGGCGGTCGAAGCACCCGATGAGCAGGTCGTCGTTCACGACGGGCCTACGGGGCTTTTCGGCCGCCCGGACCTTGCCGGCCCAGTGCGCCACGGCCCCCTCGGGCGGTCCGGTCCAGGCGTCGGCCGCGTAGTCCGTGCGAACGAACTTGCCCCCCTGTTCCGACAACACCGCGTGGAACCCGTCGCCCGCCCGCAGCTCCCGGCCGGTGGCCGCACACACCCGCGCCGGCCCCTGGATCTCGTAATCGGTCATGTCGTCTTCCTGACCAAGCCGGGGTGGGGCAGGCATTCTTGCCTGCCTCTCCGAGCGCTGGCAGGCAAGAATGCCTGCCCCACCAAGGGGACACCGAATCCTACTCGCGCCGCGCGTCCGCCGACAATCACGGGCGGGGCACGATTGGCGGGAGCACGGGCACGCCCGCGGGGGATGTTCCGGTCGCGCCGTCTGGGAAGGCCGGGGCGGCCAGGCGGTCGGCCTGTTCCTTCAGCAGGAACCCGGTTTCCGCGCCGACCCCCGCGAACGACCACGCCACCTTCCCCGCTCCGTCGACCAGCACGAACCGCGGGGCCGTCTCGACGCCGTAGGCCGCGACCGCCTTCGCACCGTCGTACAGCGGGAGCCGGAGCTTGAGCCCGTCGCGGTCTCTCGCGGCGGCCGCCGCGTCACCGAACACCACCAGCGGCGCGACGACGAGGTTCCCCGCGTACCGCTTCTCGAGCGCGCCGGCGATCGCGAGTGCGTGCGCCGATGTCTCCCCGCCGGGGCGGAAGAAGACGAGCAGGACCGGCTTGCCGCGCTGCTCGGCGAGACGGAACACGCCCGTTGAGACGTCCGGCGCAACCTGCCCGACCTCGACGGCCGCCGGGCGGCTCACCGGGATTGCGGGGCCGACCGCACCGGGCTGGAGCGCCGCCGGCTTCCCGTCGCGGCCGTCGTCGAGCATCCGCCGCGCCGCCAGCATCGCCTCGCGGTACGGGCTGGCCGGGTCGGTCTCCTCGAGCTGCGCGTCGAGCCGGGCGATGCGGGCCTCGAACGTCTTCGGGCCGAGCTTCTGCGCGTCGGGGAGGAGCTGTGCCGCGTCGGCGAGGGCGAAGTACGCCACGTCGATGTCGCGGCGGACCCGGTCGAACGTCTGCCCGCCGAGCCGCCCCTGGTCCTTGAGTTCGTACTTCACCTCGACCCACGCGAACGCGGCCTCGGCCCGCCCGTCGCGCTGCTTGATGACGCGGTGAACCTTGCGGGCCGTGCCGTCCTGCGTCGAGACCCACACGGCGTCGGCCCGGTGCCACGCGGTCCGCCCGCCGACCGGCTCGTCCCAGTTGGGCGCCGCCTGGTTGCCCGCGAGGAGCCGGCACCGCTCGCCGTTGATGAACTCGAACCCCTTGGCCTGCCACGTCTGCGAGGGGCGGTTCCCGGCCGACGCGACGGTCCACGGGGCGCCGTCGCTGCCCCGCGGGACCGACGGCGGGAACACGCCGAACTCGGACGTCGCGAACGTGTCGAGCGGCACCGACGGCAGCGCCCGGGCCGGGGTGTTCGCGGCGAGCTTGAGCGGGGCCGGGCCGACGGGCGACAGCAGGTGGACGGTGCCGTCGGAGTGGACCCGCACCACGTCGAGCCGCACGAGCGGGGGGAAGTCCTTCGCCGCGCCGCCGGTGACCGCGCCGACCGCGCCGCCGACCGCGTCCCCGGTCCGCTGCAACCGCGTGAGCACGATCACATCCGCCCAGTTCTCCTGGCGGTCGAGGACGAGCAGCCGGAGTTCGAGGGCGTGGTTCCGCCGGAAGAAGTCGGGCGCGCGGCTGACCCCCTCGGCGACGGTGCCGGTGAACGTGAACTCGTCGCCCCGCTGGAGCCCGGTGACCGGGGGCGCGCCGACGGCGAGCGATAGTGCGAGCAGACCGGCGGTCACGGCATCCCTCCGGGGCGTGCGGACTCCCTCCGCGCGGCCGGAATATAGCCGCGCCCCCGGGCGACGCAACCGCAACCAGAAGCGGGGCAAGCGGGGCAGGGGAGGGGAGCCGCCCGCACTTCGAGTTCGGCGACGAGGGGTTGACGGGCTATCGGTCGTGCCGGAAGATCGCTCCGGCGAGCGAGCGACCCGTCTTGCTGGTCTGCGTGGACGCGAAGCCGGGCCGCTCACCACGATGCAGGCGTATCCCGTGAGTCCGCGAAGGAGACGTCGATGACGCGCGACACTTTGACCGAGCTGATTAGCGGGTTGGCCGACGCCGTGCTCGCCGATTGGCGATGGGTTCGCGACGACCTGAACGTCTCCGTCCTCGGCATGATCCTTTACGGGTTCGGGTTGGAGGCCGGGCGGGCGATGGGACTCGCCGCAGCGGACGTGGATGCGGCCGCTCTTCGGTGCATGACCGATCGAGTCGGCGCAGCCGCGAAGTCGAGCACCGGCCTGGTCTCAGAGGCCAGCACAGCGGCCCGCGACAAAACTCACCACCCCGGCTACCACGAGTTGATCGGGGTCGGCCGGACGTATTTCGGGGTCACCAACCGGGGGGCGTTGGTCGGGAACGTGTACGCCAACTTCGCGAGCGTCCGGCAACGGGCTGGGTTGCCGGAGCCAACAATTCCAGTGTTCGTCAACCCGCTGGTCATGCTACTTTCAGCCCGCGAGCGACAAAAAGGGTCTCCGCTCACGGAGGCTGAAGCGCTGGAGGTTCGAGACGGGGCCGCTTGCATACGGATGCCTCTGTCTCAGGCCGAGCGGTTTTACGCTGCCCTCGACGCCCGAATGCCGATCCCGCGGCTCCACCCGGAACGCCTCTGGGAGCAATGGCAGGCTATCAGAGATCAGGTCGCCTAGGGTCAACCAATTGTTCCTCCGGGAGTTGATGGCCGACCTGGAGCGCCCGAACGCCGAACCGAACGCAACGCCTCCGATTTGTGGACGAGTTGAACCGCCGAATCGGGAAGGGCAGGTGAGCGTTGCTGCGTGAAATTCCTGGCGAGATCCGCGGGACGTAGTCGGCGGGCCGCCACGGAGGGCGGCCCCTACCAGAGAGTTCGCGTTTGGT
>NZ_JBHYGG010000183.1:0-4718 GCF_051859125.1 Gemmata sp. | reverse complement strand
GCCCGTGCGTGAACTCTTGCTCACCACGCTCGCACCCGCCGCATGACTGCCACAGCATCGGCATCAGTCGAGTTAAGGGGAACATCATGTCGCCGTGGAACGTCGGACAACGGATCGGAGTCGCCGCGGCGGTCGCCGTCCTCTCGCTCGGGTGCGGCAAGTCGTCACCGACCGGGTCCGCCCCGGCCCCGCCCCCGGGCTCCGCGCGGCCCGCCCCCGGATCGCCCAAGCCGACCCCGGACACCCGCACCACGCCGAAGGCGGACGCGGCCCCGCTCCTCACCATCGGCACCGACCCCCGGGACCTCCGTGACGGCCGGCAGGTCAGGGTCACCGGCCGACTGGTCCTCATCAGCGGGGGCATCAACGAGGTGCTCGAGGCCCCCGCCGGCTCCGAGCGGCTCACGACGGCGACTCCGATCCTGGTCCTGGAGATCGGCCGCGGGGAGCAGGTCGCGTGCGCCTTCTCCGCTGTCGACAGGGTTGCGTTCGACCGGTGGCAGGCGAAGAACCCGCCCGGCACGCAGCGGACCAGCAACGGCCTGTACTCCTGGTCCGCCGAGGGCTACCACCACTACTTGCTTCACTCCGAGGCCGCCGGCGACTTCCCGAAGCCACTCACCAAGTAGCCCGTCACGGCGTGTGCATCGGGTTGACGGGGACCGGGACCGGCCCCTTGAGCGCGTTCTCGTCGTTGAGGACGTACCGCAGGTTCCACTTCGCGGCGTACACGGGCACGAGGACGTTCCCGACCGTCGACTGGGTAAACCCCTCGCCAGCATCGACCCGACTCAGGAGCGTGGGGGTGATCCCGTTCACCGCGGCCAGCGCCGGCACCGGGATTGGGAACCCGACCCGCATGGCCCGGCCGGTGAGCCGCAGGTACAGCGTCGAGCTGGTGCGGCGCTGCACCCCGGTCCCGCCGCTGTACGACGGCGACAGCGGCCCGGGCTCCTTCCCGGTGCCGGCCGGCAGGTTGCCCGTGGTGATCACGCCCCAGATCGACGGCGGCAGTTCCCCCGTCCCCCCGCTGCCGATCACCTCGCTTGCGGACCCGGGCAGCGTCTTCGCTTCGACGATCCCGTCGTCGCCCTCGACCGCGATCGCCGCATCGTAACTCAGCCAACTCGCGTCCGGGGGCGGCAGCGGGGGCTCACCCGACGGCGACCCGGTCCCGCCGAACAGGAACGTGGCGAGCATAAAGTCGATGAGGTTCGCAGCGGCGGGGTCGATGTTCCGGCTCACGTTCCCCGGCCCCTTGGGCTGGGCCGCCCGGCACAGGTCCACGATGGCGTCGTCCGTTCCGGGGGTGAACGCCAGCATGGCCCGACCCCGCGGGATGCCGACGCCCGCGGCGGCCATGCTCGCCAGCCACACGGCCGGGGCCGACGTCGCCTCCTTCGGCAGCGGCCGCCACAGCCCGCCCCGGTTCAGGATGTTCTCCAACTTGGTCGTCACCCGGTACACCTGCCGCAGCACCACCGCCCGCTGCTGGCCGTACACCTGAGCGTCCTCCGCACCGAAATGCCACGGGACGATCAGGGCCGCCCGTCCGAGGGCCGCCAACTCCTTGAGGCGGTCCTTGACCGTCGCGGAGAAGGCCTTGACCGCCGCGGACGGCTTCGTGCCCCGGGCCAGCAGGTACTCGCCGGTCATGGTCCCGGTCCAGGCGTTGTTCATCTTGCCGGGGTCGCTGGTGTAGCTGTGGCTGAACTTCGCCTCGGTCACCCCTCGGGCGGCAGTTCCTCCGGCATCTCCTCGTCGGTGATGGTGAACGCAAGCGTGCGGCGGTCCTCCGACAACTCGTAGTTGCTCGTGCGGCGGAACCCCTCCAGTTGTGCGGGCGAGACCCGCGAACGCCACTCGTCGGCGCTCGTGGACGGGACGCGCTCGTCCTTGTTGCGGCGCGTCATCGGGATCGTCACCTTGCCGGTCATGATGCGGGTGGTGAACTGGGTCACAGCAACCCGGAATGTTGGACCGTGATGGAACGACCGGCGGGCCGGTCGCGGGGTCGGTACGTGGCCCCGAATGCATAGGGGGCCGGGAAGTTGATCGGGTTTGATAAGGTGCTCTAAGGTAAAATCTTGTTAACCCTTGTTAACCTTTTTGTTAAGCCGCCTCCTGCAGCGCGGGCTCCGGGACCGGGGGATACCCCCGGACGGCAGTGACCACATCCATCCCGCCGCACCGAAGCCGCTCTTCGCCGACTCGACGTTGAGGGCGGTCTTGGCACGCTTGACCGTCCTCACCGCGTGGCCTTCTAATCCTACAGCCGTAGTTGCTACAACAGACCCGGCGAGTGTTTCGGCCGGGGGCTGAGCGATGTCAGGACGACCAACGGCGAATCAGGTTGAACGCTGGGCGGAGGAGGTCACGGCTGTGGGCGACCGGATTGGTCGTCACTTCGCCCGGACCGAGCCGCGGCGACGAGCCACGGCCTACATCCGTGGGCTGCTCGGGGGCGCCGAGCGCAAGAACGGGTGGCAACTGGCCGAGCACGGGGAGGCCAACCCGGACGGCGTCCAGCACCTGCTCGCCCGGGCCGACTGGGACGCGGGCGCGGTTCGCGATGACCTTACCCAGTACGTGGTTGAGACCCTCGGCGACCCGGACGGGGTGCTCGTCATCGACGAGACCGGGCTCCCGAAGCGGGTGGACCACTCGGTCGGGGTCCAGCGGCAGTACTGCGGGTCGGTCGGCAAGGTCGAGAACTGCCGGGTCGGGGTGTTCCTCGGGTACGTGACGCCCAGGGGTCGGGCGTTGCTCGACCGGGCCGTGTACCTCCCGAAGGAGTGGGCGTCCGATCGCAAGCGGCGGAAGCGGGCCGGGGTGCCGAAGAAGACCGGGTTCGCCACCAAGGGCACGTTGGCCGAGGAACTACTCGCCCGAGCGATCGCGGCGCACGTGCCGGGGGAGTGGGTGACGGCCGACGCCGTGTACGGGACGGCGGCGTTCCGGGGCGCCATCGAGGGGCACGGCTTGGGGTACGTGCTGGCGGTGAAGACGGACCACACCGCCCACCGGGGGGTGCGCGCCACCCCGGCCCGGCGCGTCCTGTCCGAACTCGGCCCACGCGACTGGCGGCGGCTCAGCAGCGGGGCCGGGGCGAAGGGGCCGCGGGTGTCCGACTGGGCCCTGGTGCCGGTGGACGCCCCGACCACCGACGTCGGTCGGTGGCTGCTGATCCGCCGGGACGTGGCCGACCCGACCGAGGTCGCGTTCTTCATCGGCGGGGGCTCGCCCGGGACGACCCTCGACACCCTGGCCCGCGTGGCCGGGTCGCGGTGGAGCATCGAGGAGTGCTTTGAAATTGCCAAAGGGGAATGCGGCCTGGGTCACTACGAGGTGCGCGGGTGGGCCGGGTGGCACCGGCACGTCACCTTGTCCCTGTTCGCGTTGGCGGTGGTCGCCGTGATCCAGTCCCGGGTCGCCACCGGGCCGCCGAAAAAAAGTCGGCCGGGCTGATCCGGTTGAGTGTTCTCGAGGTCCGCAAGCTGCTGCTGAAGGTGGTGTGGACTCAGGTTCCGCCGACGAAGCGGACGCTCATGTGGTCGGCCTGGCGTCGCCAACACCAGTATCGGGCCCGTGCGTGCCACTACCGCAAGCGACGGGCCAAGCCGCCCGACGACTAACTACGGCTGTAGTTCTAAGGACCAGCGGACAAAACCCCGAGGTCACCTATTCTGATCGGCACCCGTTCCGATCAGGGTTCCGGCCATGCAGTTGAAGGATCTGGCGCGTCGTCTGCCGGACGACATCTGGGCGATCTTCGAGCCGATCCTGCCGGCCAAGGTGTGGTTCGGCAACGGCCGCCCGCCGCGCGGTAACCGGGAGTGCCTCCACGCCCTGTTGTACGTCCCGGCCTCCGGGATCAGCTGGGAGTTTCTCCCATGGTGCTTCCCGTCGTACAAGACCGTTCAACGCCGACTCAAGGACTGGCTCCGCGAAGATACGTTCCTCCGGGCGTGGGGGCAACTGGCCGAGCGGTACGAGCGCTTGCACGGGATCAACTGGGACCAAGTTCTCCTCGACGGCTCCAAGACGTCGTCGGAAAAGGGGGTGAGGCGTCGGGGCCGAGCCCGGTCGATCGCGGCAAGTCGGGCACCGCGATCCACGTAGCCAGTGACGCACGGGCGATGCCCCTCGCCGTCACGGTGACCCGGGCCGGGGCCAACGACGGGTGCCAGACCCACAGGGTGCTGGCCGCGCTGGTCGTTCGCCCGCCGGCCCCGGAGGTGCCGGCCGACACGCCCGACGAGCGGGGGCGGCCGGCGGCCCGTGCCGACGGGGCGTACGGGAACGATCCGTCGCGGGTCCGGGCCGGGTCGCAGGGGTTCCGGTTGTACGCCCCCGGCCGGGGCCAGAAGCGGCCCGGGGTCGGCACGGTGCGGAACGCCGTCGAGCGATGCCACAACTTCTTCGCCCAGTTCGGTCGCGTCCGCCGGCGACGTGACCGCCACGCCCGCAACTACCTCGGCTGGTGCCAGATGGCCGCCTGTGTGATCCTCATACGCTCAGGTTTTGTCCTTTAGTCCTAATCGTCGCCCAGTCCGGCCTCGCCTTTCGCCCGCTTCAGGGTCCAGGTCCGCGTCGCGGGACGCCCTCGGGGTGCCCGAGGAAACGGCCGGAAGGCAGGTGGGCCGGCAGGGCAGGCGCACTCCTTGGCCCCGATTTCCTGTAGCACCTTGAGCATGTAATCGTCGTCCCAGGCGGCC
>NZ_JBHYGG010000182.1:0-4829 GCF_051859125.1 Gemmata sp. | reverse complement strand
AGGACAGAGGACAGAGGACAGAGGACAGAGGACAGAGGACAGAGGACAGAGGAGCATACCCGCTGGTTGCTCTCTGATCTCTGTCCTCTGATTTGTAATCTGCGTCCATCTGCGTAATCTGCGGATAAATCTCTTCGCCCTGCTCATCACCGCCCGAAAGTCATCTCCACGCGGCCGAGCGGGCCGAAGTCGGCGACGAGGTGGTCGCCCGGGTCCGCGAGGTACACGCCGGTCGTCAGACCGGTCGTGATCCGGTCCCCGCGGCGCAGGCTGCGGCCGAACTTCGGCAGCTCGTTCGCCAGCCACGCGACCACGTTCAGCGGGTTGCCGAGCACCGCCGCCCCGGAGCCGGGGAACATCCGCGTGCCGTTCACGATTAGCGCCGTCTGGTGCGTCGCGAAGTCGACGTGCCGCCAGTCCGCGACCGGCGTGCCCACCACCCACGCGCCGTGGATCGCGTTGTCGGCCAGCAGCGACGGCGCGCCGACCGTCTTCCAGTCGAGGTAGCGGTGGTCGACGATTTCGAGGGCTGGGATCACCGTGCTAATGAAGGGCAGGATCGTTTCCGGGGTGTACGTCGCGCCCGCGGGCACGTCGTCACCCATCTCGAAGCCGAACTCGACCTCGGGGCACCGCACGGTGAACTCGGCGGCCGGGAGCGTGACGCCGGTTTGGTGCGTCGAGTTTGACAAGAGCACGCCGAAGAACGGCGCGTCGACGCCGAGCGCCCGCTGCGCGACCTCGCTGGTGCAGGCGATCTTGTACCCGATGGGCGTACCGCCGCCGCGGGCGAGGAGCTTGCGGACGAGGTGCTCCTGGACCGCGTACCCCTCGGCGAGCGTCCGCGGCGCGACGTCGGCCGGCAGCGCCGCGACCGTTCGCCGGGTCGTTCGCATGTCGAAGAGCTGGTCTGCGGCCGCGGCGGTGCGGTCCATGTGCGGGCTCCGGGAGAGCGGCTGCGCCGCAAATTCGAAGCACGAAGTACGAAGCACGAACAACGCACGCAGCCCGCGAATCTACTTCGGTGTTACGCAGTTGGCTTGGTGGGGCAGACATTCTTGTCTGCCTCCAGACGCTTCCGGAGGCAGACAAGAATGTCTGCCCCACCAGAAGTAAGCAGATCCGAGCCCGACTGCGTAACTCCTACTTCTTTCGGATTTCGTGCTTCGTGCTTCGAATTTGCGGCGCAGCCGCGGGATCAGCCCTCGTCCGGGGCCGGGTCGGTGGCCACGGTGTCGCGGGCGACCTTGGCGACGGTCACCAGCTTGTCGCCGTCCTTGAGGTTCATCACGCGGACGCCCTGCGTGTTGCGGCCGACGATGCGGATGTCGTCCACCTTCGACCGGGTCACCATCCCCTGCGCGGTGATGAGCATGATCTCGTCGCCGTCGCGGACGCTCGTGATCGTCACGACCTTGCCGTTCTTCGCCGTCACCTTCACGTCCTTCACGCCCTTGCCGCCGCGGCGCTGGAGCCGGTACCGCATCCCCGACGGGTCGTTCTCGTCGGCCGGCTCGTCCGCCTCGGCGGGCTCCGCGGGGGCCGCCTCGGCGTCGGCGGGCTCGTCGCCGTTGGCCTCGCCGGTCGCGGCCGCGAGGGTCGCGGGGTCGGCGTTCGCGCCGAACGGGGTCCGCTTGCCGTACCCGTTCTCGCACACGGTCAGCAGCAGCCCGTCCGGGTCGGCGACGACCATGCCGACGAGCTCGTCGTCCTTGCGGAGGTCGATCCCCCGAACCCCCCGGGCGTTGCGGCCCACGGACCGCACGCCCTTCTCCCCGCCCTCGGGAAAGCGGATCGCCATGCCGTTGCGGGTCGAGAGGACCACCTCGTCGCCCGGCTTCGTGAGGCACACGTCGATCAGCTCGTCGCCGTCGTCCAGCGCGATGCCGATGATCCCGCCGGTGCGGACGTTGCTGTACGCCATCAGCTCGGTCTTCTTCACCGTCCCCTTGCGGGTCGCCATCATCAGGTGGAACCCGTCCACGAACTCGCGCACGGGGACGATGCTGGTGATCTTCTCGCCGTCCTTGAGCGACTGGAGCACGTTGGCGATGTTGCGGCCCGGGGAGGTGCGGCCCGCGGTCGGGATCTTGTACACCTTGAGCCAGTACAGTTGGCCCTTGTTGGTGAAGCACAGCAGGTACGACTTGGTGCTGGCGACGAAGAAGTGCTCGATGAAGTCCTCGTCCTTCACCCCGCCCTGCACCCCCTTGCCGCCGCGGTTCTGCACCCGGTATTCGGTTAGCGGCATCCGCTTGATGAACTGCTGGTGCGAGACCGTGACGACGTTCGGCTCGTCCTCGATCAGGTCCTCCATGTCCACGTCGCCGCCGTCGTCGCTGAACTCGGTCTTGCGGGCGTCGCCGTACCGGGCCGCCATCTGCTCGAGGTCGGTCCGGATGACGGCCCGGATGTTCGCCTCGTCCGAGAGCAGCGTCTCGTACCCGCGGATCTGGTCGCGGAGCGCCTGGTACTCCTTGAGGATCTCGTCGCTCTCCAGGTTGGCGAGCTGGCCGAGCTGGAGCCGCACGACGGCCTCGGCCTGGGCCTCGGTCATCTGGTACTCGGCGGTGGTGCCGAGTTCCCGCTGCAGCGCGCCGAACGCCTCGGCCCCGAGCGCCCGCTCCATCATGCCGGCCGGCACGCTCACCCCCTGGAGCCGGGCCTTCGCCTCGGTCCGGTTCGGCGACGTGCGGCAGATGCGGATCACCTCCTCGATGTTGGCGATCGCGATGAGCTGCCCCTCGAGGACGTGCCCGCGGCGCTTGGCCTCGCGGAGCAGGTACTCGGTGCGGCGGCGGATCACCTGCAGCCGGTGGTCGAGGAACTTCCGCATCAGCTCCTTGAGCGGCATCCGCCGGGGGTACCCGTCGGTCAGCGCCCACATGTTGATGCTGATGGTCTTCTGGAGCTTCGAGAACTGGTACAGCTGGTTCTGCACCATGTGCGGGTCGGTGCCCCGCTTCAGCTCGACGACGATGCGGACCGGCTCGCCCCCGCGGGCGCTCGACTCGTCGCGGACCGCGCTGATGCCGGTGATCCGCTCGTCCTTCACGAGCTGGCCGATCTCCTCCAGGAGCGGGATGCGGCTGACCTGGAACGGCACCTCCTTGATGAGGATGTGCGGGTTCTTGCCCTCGACCACCTCGGTGCGGGCGCGGAGCGTGAGCCGGCCGTAGCCGGTGTTGTACGCCTCGACGATCCCCTGCCGGCCCATGACGATGCCGCCGGTCGGGAAGTCCGGCCCCGGGATCACCTCCAGCAGTTCCACCAGCGAGACGTCGGGGTTGTCCAGCACCTTCAGGAGCCCGAGGCACACCTCCCGGAGGTTGTGCGGGGGGATGTGCGTGGCGATGCCGACGGCGATCCCGTCGGACCCGTTGACCAGCAGGTTCGGGAACTTCGCCGGCAGCACGAGCGGCTCGCGGTACTTGCCGTCGTAGTTGTCGATGAAGTCGACGGTCTCGTGGTCGATGTCGTTGAGCAGCTCGTTGGCGACCTGCGTGAGCCGGGCCTCGGTGTACCGGTGCGCGGCCGGCGGGAGCCCGGCGATCGACCCGAAGTTCCCCTGCCCGTGGACGAGCCGGTAGCGGAGCACCCAGTCCTGCGCCATGCGAACGAGCGAATCGTAGATGGACGCGTCACCGTGGGGGTGATAGCGTTTCATGGTCTCGCCGATGATGCCGGCGCACTTGCTGGTCGCGGCCGTCGGCGTGAGGCCGAGGTCGTTCATCGCGACGAGGATGCGGCGCTGCGACGGCTTGAGCCCGTCGCGGACGTCCGGCAGCGCGCGGCTGACGATGACCGAGAGGGCGTAGGTCCGGTAGCTGGTCTGGAGCTCGTCGACGATGTCGAGGTCGTCGATGGGGGCAGGCGGCAGGGCCGGGGTTCCGTCCGGCGGAGCGGGGGGCGGGGTTCTCGATGCCAACGGCGTCTCCTCGCTCGAACCCGCGGATTTCCAGGCGTCCGCAGGGCTTCTAACGTCGTTCAGGAAGGTCGTGATATTTTACGGGAATGCGGCCCCCCCAACCAGCGACGTTGCCGCGGATCGTGAACTTTTCGACAAGACGTAAAACATTCGCAGAAAACGCTTTACAGCGACGATTCCCGGGCCGGTGCGCCGGCCCGTTCCGAGCCCTACGATTCGAGAGAGAACCCATGCGTGCCGTGCCGTTTGCGGGCCTGTTCGGAGCCCTCCTCGCCCTGGCGGCGACCCACCCTGCCCCGGCCCGTGCCCAGGCGCCGAAGCTGACCGTGAAGGACACGCCGGCGGCCGACTTCACCCGCACCAAGGCGCTCAAGGTGAAGGTGACGGCGGAGTTCACCGAGGTGAAGCTCGGGGAGATCCTGAAGGAGTTCGCGCACCTCGCCGAGGAGAAGACCGACGAGCCGCTGATGCTCGCCTACGGCGAGGGGTTCCCGTTCGCCAAGAAGCTGACGTTCAAGGTGACCAACGTGACGCTCGAATCGGCCCTCGACTCGCTCTTGAAGAAGGCGGGCGGCACGCTCGGGTACGTCGTGGTGTCGAAGGACGGCGACAAGTACGATGGGTGGGTGCGGATGACGGCCACGGGCGAGCGCGGCATCGAGGCCCCGCCGCCGGGCGCGGCCGAGGAGGCGGAAGCCGTGACGAAGCTGGGCCTGGCGAAGAAGCTCATCGACGCCAACAAGCCGGGGCCGGCCAAGACGGTGCTCGAGATCATCGCCCGCACCTACCCCGGCACGAAGGCCGGCGCGGAGGCGAAGGCGCTGCTGGAAAAGCTGACGAAGGAAATGGAGAAGGAGTAGCGGGCGGCCGGGAGAGGACGGGGCGTGTTGTAGCCGCGGGG
>NZ_JBHYGG010000181.1:0-5077 GCF_051859125.1 Gemmata sp. | reverse complement strand
CCCTCGCTCGGCGCTCGGGCTCGGACCAACCGCCGGGGCTCCAGTCGCTCCCGGCTCGCCAAATCACCTTCAGCTTACTTCGCCACCTTGCGGGGCTTGCCCACGTGGGTCGCGCCGCCGTAGGCGAGTTCGGCGCTCTCCATCACGGTCTCGCTCAGCGTCGGGTGCGGGTGGATGCTCTCCATCACGTCGCGGGCGACCGCCCCCATCTCGACGGCCAGCACGCCCTCGGAGATCATCTCGCCGGCCCCGGCCCCGACGATGCCGACGCCCAGGACGCGCTTGCTCTCCGGGTCCACCAGCATCTTCGTGAGCCCCTCGGTCCGCGCGATGCTCACGGCCCGGCCGCTCGCGGTCCACGGGAACTTCAGCACCTCGTGCGGGACCGACTGGGCCTCGGCCTCCTTCTGCGTCAGCCCGGCCCACGCGATCTCCGGGTCGGTGAAGATCACCGCCGGGATCGCCCGCGGGCTCCACTCGGCCGGCTCGCCCAGGATCACGTCGACCGCGACCCGTGCCTCAGCCGTCGCCTTGTGCGCCAGGCCCGGCTCCTCGCCCACGTCGCCGATCGCGAAGATGTGCGGGACGTTCGTGCGGCGCTGCTTGTCGATCGGGATGAACCCGCGGTCGGTCGCCTTCACGCCGGCCCTGTCGAGCCCCAGGCCGGCCGAATTCGGCCGCCGGCCGACCGACACGAGTACGCGGTCCACGGTCAGCGACCCCGGCACGTCCTTGCCTTCGAGCGTGACGACGATCCCCTCGGGCTTCGCCTCCAGCGCCGCGACCTTCGTGCTCGTGTAGATCGCTTCGAACTGCGCCTTGAGCTTCTTCTCCAGCGGCGCGACGAGGTCGCGGTCGGCCATCGAAAGGATGCTGTCGAGCCCCTCCACCACGGTGACCTTGCTGCCGAGCGCCGCGTACACGCTGCCGATCTCCAGGCCGATGTACCCGCCGCCGATGACGAGCAGCGTCTTGGGCACGTCGGGGAGCAGCAGCGCGGCGGTGCTGTCCATCACCCGCGGGTCGTTGAGCTGCCACGGCTTCGGCACGATCGGCAGCGAGCCGGTGGCGATGATGGCGTTCTGGAACGTGATCGTGCCGGGGTTCTCGCCGGTCACCTCGGCGGTGTTCGGGCCGGTGAACACCGCCCGGCCCTTCACGACCTCGACGCCGCGGCCCTTGGTGAGCTGCGCGATGCCCGACGTGAGCTTGCCGACGACCTTCTGCTGGACGAACCCGCGGAGCTTGTCGAGGTCGAGCTTGGGCTCGCCGAACGAGACGCCGTGCTCGGCCATCTCGTGCGCCTCGCGGATGATCTTGGCGGTGTGCAACAGCGCCTTACTGGGGATGCACCCGCGGTTCAGGCACACCCCGCCGAGCTTCGGGTCCTCGTCGACAAGGGTGACCTTGATCCCGTGGTCGGCGGCGTGCAGCGCGGCCGGGTACCCGCCGGGGCCGCCGCCGATGACGAGGAGTTGCGTTTCGCGATTGTCGGCCATGGGTCGGTGTTCTCCTGGCGAACCGGAGCGTGCGAGGGTGGTGCAGCGGTCCGGGAACGCCTGTCGGAATTGTATACGCGGGTGCGGCGGCGAACCGCCCGGTCACAAGCCCCCGCCGCGCCGCGTCCGTATCCTGAACGGCGTCGTCTGCCGTGCGGATGCCGAGACATGCCCGAGTCGCCCGACCCGCCGCCCCCGCCCCCCGCCGGCGACCCGCCGCGCGCCCTGCCGACTGCACACGGGTCGAAGCTCGTTGCCCCGCTCCGGACGGGGGCGGGCGGCGAGCGAACCGCGGCGTGCCCGGTGTGCCTCGCGACGACCGCCGCTCCGGGCACGGCCCGCGGGTGGTCGAACGTGCGGTGCGACTCGTGCGGGTGCGAGTTCTTGGCCTCCGACGGGAGCCTGCCGCCGCCCCCGCCGCCGGCGCCACCTCCGCCCGTTCCGAAACCGGAGCCCACTGCGAAGGTCGCCGTCGCGGGGTCGCGCATCCTGTCGCTGATCCTGATCGGCGACGGCGGCCGCCGCGTGGTCCGGTGCCCGACGTGTCACACGATCGAACCCGTCGCGCCCGTGGGGAACCGCGTGGACGTGCGCTGCCCCAGTTGCGGGACCGAGTTCATCGCCTCGACCTCGCTGGTCGCGCCCCCGCCCCGGCCGCGGTCCGCCCCGCCCCCGGCGGTCGTCGCGGCCCCGCCCGCAGCGAGCGGCGCGCCGCGGCCCGCGCCCGCCGGGGTGGTCGTCGCCGACGCGATCCGCACCGCCCCGGACGGGAGCCGGTCCGTCATCTGCCCGCTGTGCCGCAAGTTCAGCGTCGCGCTCCCGCGGGTGCTGCCCACGTTCACGGTCCGGGTCACGTGCCCCGGGTGCCGCGCGCCGTTCACGGTGGACCTGCGCCGCGCGCGGCCGCGCCTGCCCCCGGCCGCCGAGCGGATGCGGCCGCCGCCCCGGCAGACGCCGAAGTGGGCCGTGTTCGCGCTCATCACACTGAGCGCCGGAATCGCCGGCTACCTCCTGTGGCACGTCCTGTCCGCGGCGCTGTGGTTCCGGAACTTCGGGGAGTAACGATGTTTCGAGTGGTTCCGGGGGTGTTCGGGTTGGTTCCGGACGTGTTCCGGATGGTTCCGGACGTGTTTCGGTTGGTTCCGGATGCCTCCGCGAGTCTCCTGAGTCTCCGCGAGTCTCCGGAGCGGGCACCCCCAACCCGCCGGAACCATCGCGCCCGCCCTCAACCGGTTATGCCAAATTGTGCTGCTCCGTATCCCTTCTGGAGCCGGCCCCTGTGATGCCGGGCCTTGGGACTCAAGAACGAAACTCCGTTGTAGGGCCGGCTGTACCGGCCGAAGCAGCGGATAGGGCATGGGTTACGGCCGGCACAGCCGGCCCTACGACCGGGCACCTTCCGTGCGACCTACTTCACCGGGGCGGTGTCGTAATCGGCCATGAACCGCTTCATCATCCAGTCGGGCACCCAGCGGCTCAGCTTCACCATCATCTGGAGCCGCCACGGGAAGTTGTACACCTTCACGCCCCGCCGGATCGCGCGCAGGATCTTGCCCGCCGCGACCCCGGCCGTCATCACCTGCGGCATGTGGAACGTGTTCATCTCCGTCATCGGGGTCGTCACGAACCCGGGGCACACGGTCGTCACCCGCACGCCGGTCCCGTGGAGGTGGATGCGGAGCCCGTCGAGGTACGCGTTCACCGCCGCCTTGCTCGCGCAGTACGCCGACTCGCCCGGCAGCCCGCGGTAGCCCGCCAGGCTCGAAATCCCCACGAGGTGTCCGGACTTTCTCGCCAGCATCCCCGGCAGCGCCGCCGAGAGGGTGTAGACCACGCCCATCAGGTTGATGCGGAACGTGTCCTCGACGTCGGCCATGTTCACCGGGTCGAGGTGCGTCGGCCGGCCGACCCCGGCGTTGGCGATGACCAGATCAATCGGCCCGAGTTGCTCGGTAACGGCCCGGACCATCGCCTCGACCGGTTCGCGGCTGCCGACGTCGCAGACGAACGCCGCCGCGGTGCCGCCGGCGTCCGTGATGACTTTCTGGAGCGCCCCGAGTTGCTCGGCCCGGCGCGCGACGATCGCGACCCTGGCCCCCTCTGCGGCGAGTTGGCAGGCCAGTTCCCACCCGATGCCGCTCGACGCGCCGGTGACGACCGCGACCTGCCCTGAACGCGTACGTGCCATCCTTGAACTCCGCGAACGCCTCCGGAACCCCGGGCAGAGCATAAGGACCAGAGGACAGAACTCCAGAGGACAGACGATCAGGATATGAAGTGGCCTCGTTTCGCTTTTCTGCCTTCTGCTCTTCCGACGTTCTGTCCCCTGGTTCTCCTGCGGGCGGTGCGGGCTGTCACGGCTGAAGCGGTCGCGTCGGAACTGGGGTTGATTTTCTTGAGCGAAAGTGCCTCGATTCGTGGCAAGTTCCTGAAGGCCACGTGATCGAGCATCAGGTTCTGGGTGGTGGCACTCCGCGACCCGGCGCAAAACGCCTGAGTGATTAGCATACATCTGCGCGGTAATTAAGCAGGCCCCGCCCCCAGCCGTTCCCAGGCGTCCGGACCGCGGCCCGTGCGCGCCCGTCGAAACGCCGCGATAAACCTCTGGTTTCGTGTGGTGAACCGCAGTTCGGTCGGGTTGTGAGGCCGATTTCCCGACACCCCGACCCACGGAAAATCGTCCCCGGCACGCAAGATGTATTGTCATGGGTCAGCAGGTCGCGCATAAGCGACCTCAACACCCGGATCCAGCCGGATCGCCGAGGCCGGGCCGACCGCTTTCCACTCCGTCGCTCCCCGCGGCGGGCGGTGGAACCCTTTCCGTCGTCGGCCGCCCGCCCCTCCCCGACCCGACACTTTGTGTCGAACCATTCCGACCCGTTACGTTGCCCGCACCGCCGGCCACGGCCCCCGTGCGCGCCTCGAATGTGGAGGGCATGTCATGGCTCCCTCGGACCTCTTTTTCGCGACCGTTCTGCTGTCCGCTCCCGTTGGCACGCCGGAACTGACCCCACCCGTCGAGCGGTGGGCGACCATTCAGGCGGCCGTTCACGAAGTCGCCATCAACCTGGAGATCCTCGACCCCCGCGAGACCCGGTACGTCCTGGCCAAGGCCGAGGACTTCCAGGTCGACCTCGACTTCCTCCGCAAGCGCAAGGCGGACCTCGCCGACGCCCCGATGCTCGTCGACGCCGCCCGGCTCCCCGACCGCCGGCTGCTGGACGACCACATCCAGTTCAACCGGGCGTACCGCAAGAACCTCGACACGCGGGTGCTGTGGGAGGCCGACCGGGCCGACGTCCTCGGCGAGGCGGTCCGCGAGACCGACCGGCTGTACCGCCTGTGGGACTCGATGCGCGAGGCGAAGTGCGACTTCCACTACGTGACGTACCGCCGCCTCGCCCTCAAGAAGCTCCGCGAGGGGATGGGCGACGACGCCTTCGCGGTCGGCGAGTTGCCGCCGTGCGTCCCCGAGTGGCGGTTCGTCGCCGCCCGCTGACCCCGCACCCGCCACGGGCGGTGATTCTGGTCCGAGCCCGAGCGCCGAGCGAGGGGTCAATGTGACCCCTCGCTCGGCG
>NZ_JBHYGG010000180.1:0-5081 GCF_051859125.1 Gemmata sp. | reverse complement strand
CCACACCCCTGCGGGCGAAAGCCCCCAGGGGTGTGGTGCTTTCCACACGTCCCCCACCACTACCCCACGCACGACACCCTCCTCGCACAACTCTGTTAACTCTTCCCGTTCACTTGAACCGACCCAAGCCGATCGCACCCGATTCTCCGGATGCGCGTGAGCGTTCGCTCGGCGGTTGCGACCACATTCACGATCGCCGCCGCTCTTTCCACGTTCGTGGGCCCGACAGCTCCGCCACCCGTCGCGGTTCCGCGTCGCTCGGCGCTGACCGCGGGGCGGCTTCGCTTTCGTCAGGCCGCCTGCACGTCGGCCAGCTCCAGCTCGATCGCTTCCCCGGCCCGCACCACCTCAGTCCTCTGGAGGGCGACCTGCTCCCGTCGCTTCCGCACGGTGGTGAGCACGGCCCGGACCTGGCGTAGCCGCTCCTCGAGTTCGGGCGGCGGCGTGTCGCCCTGCTCGACGATCTCGGCGCGCACGTCCCGGAGGCGCTCGTAGTGGATTACAAGATCTGAATAGGTCATGGGCGAACATGGGGTTGGGCGATGGCGGGGCGGACATTCTTCACACACCTCGAACGCCCGCACCTGTCACGCACATCCGTCCTCACATTCCTCACACTTGTCCTTGC
This sequence comes from Gemmata sp., assembly GCF_051859125.1. NCBI lineage: Bacteria > Pseudomonadati > Planctomycetota > Planctomycetia > Gemmatales > Gemmataceae > Gemmata > Gemmata sp. Next base: position 4,453 of record NZ_JBHYGG010000180.1, on the reverse strand, counting down.
CTCCCGACAGCCTGACCCGCTGGCCGGGCACCTTCGTTCCGCACCCGCTACGCTTCGTTGAGATGGGGCCGCTCGACACTCGCGGGTGCGAGTTGCTCTTGCCGCTGCCTCACTGCGGCGACCGCCGACCGCACCCGCCGGAGCCGGTCCTCAAGTTCTTGGGGCGGCTCGTCCCCCTGATTGATGATCTCGACGCGGACGTCTTCGAGGCGGTACAGGTGCATCTTTAGGTCGGAGAATTTCATGTGACGAACGTGGGTTAAGGCAGGCTGGATAGACTTTTTAGCGAACGTGGGGTAGCCACACAAGGGCGTAAGGGACGTGGGTTCGGCACTCACATTCCGCACTCATGCCTGATCACGAACCGGTTCGGGTGAGTCACCCGAGCGGTGCGACAACCCGGCAGTCGATCCCGAGGAGCGCCGAGGTCGCGCAGCCCGACGCACGCCGGGGCGGCTACACGCCGCTCACCGCGGGGCTGGAGCGGCGGGCGAAGGCGGTGCTCGACGCGATCCCGCAGGTGATCGAGGGCCGCGGCGGCGAGGGCGAGCGGCTGACGCTCCGGGCCGCCCGGTGCATGGTCCGCGGGTTCCTGTTCGCCCCGAGCGACGCCCGCGCCCTGCTGGACCGCCACTACAACCCGAAGTGCGTCCCGGTGTGGTCGGAGCGGGAGCTCGAGCACAAGGTCAGCGAGGCCGCCCGCACGTCGTTCAACAAGCCCGACGGGTGGCTCCTGCGGGACCGCGGGCCGGCCACGGCACAGCCGCCGCGTCCCTCGCGGCTGAACCGTCGCCGGAGGCGTGTTCGCTCGCGGCCGCCTGCGAGGTACTCGACATGTACGGCTTGGGCATACCCGCCTTCTCCTGGCGGGGGCCAGATCCCGGAAGATCGAACCCAGGAGGTCGATCCCCTTCTCGATCTGGGCCAGCGGCCTCTCGGTCTGCTCCTTGGCCGCCTTCTCCGCGGCTCCGGCGGCTACGGCCCGGAGTTGCTTTTCGACCGCGTCCTGTTTGGCGTGCCGCTCGTCGAGCGCCGCGGCCTCGGCTCTGGTCGCGTTCTGCTCGGCGAGGCCGCGCTGGACTTGCTCGGCTTGCCGTGCCAGTTCCTTCGCCTCGGCCTCGCCCCAGGCGATTCCCCGCTGGCGTTTGGCCTCGACCAGCCCCCCCGTCGTTTCGGCGATACCCGCCAGCAGGGCGAACAGTACCAGGCTCGCGGCGATCACCCGCCCCTTGTACCGCCGCACGAACTTCTTCACCCGGTAGGACGTGCTCCGCGGGCGCGCCCGGACCACCTCGCCGCCCAGGGACCGCAGTCGGGACGGGGCCGCTCATAACACCTTGGAAGTCGGTTCGACTCCGACCGGACCCACTCGCGAACCCCGCCGCCCGCAGCACGTCACCGCACTTCACGGCCGCTTCGCGGGCGCGGACCCGCGGACGCAGATGAGTTCCGTGCCGGTGCGGACGAAGAACGCCCCGTCGACCGCGGCCACCCCGTACACCACGTCGCCGACCGCCGAGTACCGGGCGGCCTCGCGCTCCTCCTTCGGCACCGGGGGGCCGCCGCCCGGCCCCTTGCCCTCGGGCGATTTCGGCAGGGTGGCGGCCGCCTTTTCCTTCGCCTCCGCCTGCCGCCGGGCGAAGTCGGCCGCGGACCACAGGCGGTTGGACGCCGCCGCGTCGAACTCCGGCCCGGCCTTGAGGACGGTGGTGAGGCCGTCCTTGCCGAAGAAGTAGACGTGGTCCCCGGCCCCGACCGGCGTGGCCCAGCACTCGTGGCCCAGTCGCTCCGCGTACCGCTCCTCGCCGGTCTTCAGATCGACGCAGTGGACCACCCCCGCCTTGGTGACGAAGTAGGCGTGGCCCTTGTGGACGAGCGGGCTCGCGTGGTGGCTGATCGCCTTCTTCCCGTCCCACACCCGCTCGAACGCGAACGCGCCCCCGGCGGCCGCGAGCCGCACGCAGCAGTTCGACCGGGCGGACGCGGCGGGGTCCGGCTTCATCCGGTTCTCGCCGGCCCCGACGACGACCAGGTCGCCGGCCGCGGTCGGGGACGGGATGGTGTTGCCGACCAGTCCGTCGAGGGTGGCGAGGTGCTTCCCCGTGGCCGCGTCGTGGGCCGTCAGCGTGCCGCCCCCGCTCGCCAGCACGACCGCCCGGCCGCCGACCGCCGCGACGACGGGCGACGCCCAGGACGTGCGGCTCGGGCGCTCGGCCCTCCACAACTCGTCGCCGGTCGCCTTGTCCACCGCCAGCAGGTACGACGGCCCGGCGTGGTCCACCTGCACGAACACGGCCCGCCCCGACTGGGCGAGCGAGCTGCCGAGCGCGTGGTTGTTCTTGAACTCGGCGTCCTTCGCCAGCGCCCGCTGCCACAGCTTCCCGCCGTCGTGCGAGAGGGCGATCAGGTCGCCGCTCTCGAACAGGCAGTACACGCCGTCGGCGTCCGCCACGGGCGTGGGGGCCGCCCGGCCCATCATCGGGTTGTTCTTCCCCTTCTGGGTGGCCGCGAACTCCTTGGTCCACGCGACCCGGCCGGTCGCCGCGTCCACGGCGACCACGAACAGCTTCTCCTTCTCGGCCCCGTCGATCGCGGTCAGGAACACCCGGCCGTTCCACACCACCGGCGACGACTGGCCGTACCCCGGCAGGGGCGCCCGCCACGCGAGGTTCTCGGTCGGGGACCACGTCACCGGCAGGTTCTTCGCGGCCGTGGTGCTCGACCCGTCGCCCCGGAACCCGGGCCACGCCGCGGCCCCGGCGGGGTCCGCACCGATGAGCAGGGACACGAGCAGTACGTTCATTGCGGGACTCCTGAAGTCGTGGTGGTTGAGGACCAGAGGACAGAACTCCAGAGGACAGACGATCAGAAGTCGAACTGGCCTCGCTTCGCGCTTCTGGCCTCTGCTGTTCTGACGTCCTGTCCTCTGGCGTTTAGTAATCGCTGCCGCTGACGACCTCGCCGCCGGCGCGGGTGGCGAGGGCGCGCCAGGTGTCGGGGCTGATCGCGTCGCGGACGAACCGCACCCCCCCGTCGCCGAACGCGACGTTCACGCCGCCGGTGTGGCGGCTGCGCGGGCCGAACCAACTCCGCCCGTGGGCGGTGAAGTCGGGGACCGGGCTGTTCGGGGTCAAGTAGCCGTTGGTCGTGCTGCTGGTCTCCAGCCCGCGGATCCAGGCCGCCCCGCGGGAGCCGGTCCAGGACGTGACGGACCCGACGAGGGGGGCCAGGTCGGGGTTCACGACCACCGGCCCGCCGGCCCCGTCGGTGACGCCCTGCACGCCCGCCGGCGGCGTCCGCCAGGCGCTCCCGCGGTTCGCGATGTACCGGTCGAGCGGGACGGGGGGCGCGCCGGTGGCGTTCGCCCCCAACCCGAGCAGAGATTCGGAGAACACGACGGTGTTGGACGTGCCGTCGGTGACCTGGGCCGGACGGACCTTGGAGTCGTACCAGGCGTACCCGTCGGTCGGGTAGCGGGGGTCGTAGTTGGCCCCGGTCCCGCTCCCGGTGCTGACCATGTAGTTCGTCCCGGCGAACTGGCCGAACACCGGGCTCTGGCCGTCGCTCGGGCAGAGGAACAGGTTCACGACCGTGCCGGCGGCGGCCGCCTGGTCCGTGTTGAGGGTGGACGACGGCCCGCTGCCGACCATCAGGGGCGCGGTGAACGTGATGAGCCTCTGGAGGTTGTCCTGCTCGACGTAGGGCAGGAGGAGGGCCTGGACCGAGAAGTTGTAGGCGGACGACGCCCCGAGCCCCGGGTAGTGGCCCAGGGCCGACTCGTGGTTGTGCATCGCCAGGGCGAGCTGCTTCAGGTTGTTGGCGCACTTCATCCGTGCGGCCGCCTCGCGGACCTTCTGCACGGCCGGCAGCAGCAGGCCGATCAGGACCGCGATGATCGCGATCACCACGAGGAGTTCGATCAGCGTGAACGCGGGGCGGGAGCGGGTCTGCGGTCGCGGGAGCACGGGGAACCTCCACGGTGGGTGGGCGGGCTGGGTATGACCGTGATCTTCACGGTGATACATGGTAATAAGAAGTAATACACAGATCGGAAGCCGGCAAGGGGACCGCGAGAAAATGCGCCCGGACCGGACAGGGGAGCGGCGCGGGTCGGGAGGTTGAGTTCGGTGGGGTGCGAACGATCAGCCGATCGGGGCGGCCGGGGATGACGCGCCCGAAGACCGGACGCGCGGAATCGAGGTGGCTGCGGGAGATGGGTGGGGGCAGGTGCGCTTCGCGGCGGGTCGGATCGAATCGCGGTGGTCCGTAGCCAGCCCCTGTGCGGCCGGGCCTGTGGGACTCGCCGAGCCCCGGCCGCACAGGGGCCGGTTACGGGTACTCTTCAAGATGACTCGGCGTTGCTGTGTTGAAATCCTGTCGGGATCCGCTTGAAGTGGTTGGCGGGCCGCCACGGAGGGCGGCCCCTACCAGAGATTTGCCTTTGGTTTGTAGG
>NZ_JBHYGG010000179.1:0-69280 GCF_051859125.1 Gemmata sp. | reverse complement strand
TTTGGTTTGTAGGGGCCGCCCTCCGTGGCGGCCCGCGTGAGGCGAACGACTCAACCGGGCGGCCTCGGGTCCGTATTCGCCCGCACAGGCCAGAGGCCTGTGCCACCAAACCAAGTACGTGATCGACTCCGAGGGGCGCAGCGAAATCGCCCCGGACCGCTTAAACTGAGGAGCATGAGCAAGGACAAGAAAAAGGTCCGGGTCGAGATGCGGAAGAACCGGGCGAAGCCGCCCCGGGGCAACGACCTCACCCGCGACTACCAGGCCGACGCCGCCAGCACCGACGAGAGCCACTCGTCCGAGCGGGTGCGGGCCAAGGGCGACCTCTCCCGGCACCGCACCGTCGTCCAGGACGCCACCGCGGACGAGCCCGGCCGGCTCAGCACCGGCGACGCGATCCGCGGCCGCGTGCTCCGGGTCCACGGGCTCGCGTCGGTGGTCGAGGCCGACGACGGCCGCATCTTCCGCTGCGCCGTGCGGCGCCTGCTCAAGACCCTGGCGACCGACGAGCGGAACGTCGTCACGACCGGCGACGTCGTGTGGTTCCGGCCCGCCGTGGTGGAGGTCGCGGGTCGGGGACCGGGGATCGGCGAAGAACCGGAGCCCGCGGTCCCCGAGCCGTCGGACGAGACGGAGGTTGGTGCGTCCGGTCCGACCCCCGACCCCCGGTCCCCGACCCCCGCAGAAGGGATGATCGAGCGGGTCGAGCCGCGGCACGGGGAGCTGACCCGGGCGAGCCGGCGGCGCGAGCAGGTGCTCGTCGCGAACGTCGACCAGGTCGCGATCGTCATCTCGCTGGTCCAGCCCACGCTGAAGCCGCACCTGATCGACCGGTACATGGCGGCCGCCGAGAAGGGCGGGCTCAAGCCCCTGTTGCTGCTGAACAAGATCGACCTCGCGGACCCGGCCGAGTTGCAGCCGATGATCGGCGCGTACGCGCAGCTCGGCCTCCCGGTGCTGCTCACGAGCGCGCAGACCGGGACCGGCATCGACCGGCTCCGCGAGCAGCTCCGCGGGCGGTCCACGGTGTTCTCGGGCCAGTCCGGGGTCGGCAAGTCGTCGCTGCTGAACGCGGTGCAGCCGGGGCTGGCGCTGTCGGTGCGGTCGGTCAGCGAGGTGAACAACAAGGGCCGGCACACCACGACCTACGCGCAGCTCCTGAGGCTCGACACCGGCGGGTGGGTGGTGGACACGCCCGGCGTGCGGCAGCTCGCGCTGTGGGACGTGCGTGCGGAAGAAGTTGAGGGCTACTTCAGGGACTTCCGGCCGTTCGTGGCGCTGTGCGAGTTCCCCGACTGCACCCACACGCACGAGAAGGGGTGCGCCGTGAAGGGGGCCGTCGCCCGCAACCTGCTGAGCCCCCGCCGGTACCACAGCTACCTCGGCATGTTCCACGGCACCGAGGCGGAGTGACCACGGCCGGCCCCGTGGCCCGATCGCGATGGCGCTCGCCCCTTCAACTCGAACCGTTTAACGCGACCCGGTAAACTGACTCAGTGCTCGACCCCAAACAAATCACCGACGACCTCCGCGGCGCGTTCCGCGGCGCGCTCGCGTTCGACGCCCTCACCCGCGGGCTGTACGCGACCGACGCCAGCCCGTTCCACGTCGCGCCGCTCGCGGTCGCGGTGCCGGAGGACGCGGACGACGTCGCCGCCCTCGTCCGGTACTGTGCCGAGCACAACATCCCCGTCGTTCCCCGCGGGGGCGGCACCGGCGTCGCCGGCGAGAGCCTCGGCCCGGCGGTCGTGGTCGACCTCAGCGTCAAGTTCAAGCGGATCGGGGCCGTCACCGGCGACCGCGTGACCGCCGAGCCCGGGGTGACGTGCGACGCGCTCAACACGGAACTCGCGCGGCACGGGCGGCGGTTCGCGCCGGACCCGGCGAGCGCCGCGACCTGCACCGTCGGCGGGATGGTCGCCACGAACGCCTCCGGCGGGAACGCCTTCCGCCACGGGTACACCCGCGACCACGTCGCCGGTCTGAGCGTCGTCCTCGACGACGGGTCGCCCGCGGTCTTGGGCGACGACCCGAAGGCGAACGCCTCCGAGCGGCTCGACCAGATCCGCACCGCGACGGCCGAGCTTCTCGCCGCCAACCGTGCCGCGATCGAGCAGCACCGCCCGCGGACGAAGTTCAACCGGTGCGGGTACGTCCTCCACGACGTCCTGACGCCCGCCGGCCCGGACCTCGTGAAGCTCCTCGTCGGGTCCGAGGGGACGCTGGCGGTCACGACGGCCGCGACGCTCCGCACCGTCCCGCTCCCGGGCGGGACGTGCGTGGCGCTGGTCGGGTTCCCGACCCTCGACGCGGCGGTGCGGGCCGGGACCGACCTGCGGCACTTCGAGCCGGTGGCGTGCGACCTGCTCGACCGGCGGTTGCTGTCGGTCACGCGGCGGGGCGGGCCGGACGGGTTCGGCCCGGTCCCGCCGGCGGTGGGCGCGGCACTGGTGGTCACGTTCGAGGCCGACACCGAGCGCGAGGCGGGCGAGCGGGCGTGGGGCGCGGTCGAGACGCTGCGGCACCGGCACCTGCTGCGGGTGCTGGCCGAACCGACCTGCGACCCCGCGGGCGTGGCCCGCATCCGGGACTTCCGCGGGACCGCAGTGAGCGGGCTCTACGGGCTGGCCGGCGGCGCGCGGCCGCTCGCGTTCGTCGAGGACGTGGCGGTGCCGGTCGAGAGCCTCCCGGCGTACCTCGCGGGCGTGCAGGACGCGCTGAAGCGGCACGAGCTCACCGCGTCGTTCCTGATCCACGCCCTCACCGGGCAGGTCCACACGCGGCCGCTCGTCGACCTGAACGACCCGGCCGACCGCGCCAAGCTGTGGCCCGCCGCCGAGGACATCCACTCGCTGGCCCTGTCACTGGGCGGCACGGTGAGCACGCAGCACGGCACCGGCCTGGCCCGCACCCCGTGGGTCGAGCGGCAGTACGGCCCGGTGTACGCCGTGTTCCGCGAGGTGAAGCGGGTGTTCGACCCGAAGAACGTGCTGAACCCGGGGAAGATCGTCGGCCCCGACCCGAGCCGCGAGGCGTGGCCGCTCCGCTTGGGGATGGGAAATGGGAAGTCGGAGATTGGGAAGAACGGGATCGCGGGCGGCGAGGCGCTCGGCTCCGCACCAACCCCCAATTCCCAATCTCCGATCCCCCTTCTCGTGTGGAAGGACTCCTCCCCCGCACACGAAGTGGCGAAGTGCTCCGGGTGCGGGGACTGCCGGACGGCGAACCCGGCGAAGCGGATGTGCCCGGTGTTCCGCGCGACGGGCGACGAGGCCGCGTCGCCCCGGGCCAAGCCGAACCTGCTCCGGGTGCTGGCCGACCCCGGGGCCGCGGCCCCCGAGGAGGTGCGGGCCGTCGCGGCGCTGTGCGTGAACTGCAAGATGTGCCGCGACGAGTGCGACGCCCGGGTCAACGTTCCCAAGCTGATGATCGAGACGAAGGCGGCGCTGCACGCCGAGCACGGGCTCGGGTGGAACGAGTGGGCGCAGGCCCGGATGGAGGGGCTCTCGGTGCTGGGGAGCAACTTCGCCCCGGTCGTGAACACGCTCCTCGGGCGGCTCGGCGCGCGGTGGGTGCTGGAGAAGCTCCTGGGGGTCTCGCGGCACCGCCGGCTCCCCGCGTTCACCCTGCGGAACTTCTTCCGCCGGGCGCGGGGCGCGGGGCTCTCGAAGAAGCGCGGGACCGGGCCGCGGCCCGAGTTCCGCAACGGGCGGGTCGCGTACTTCGTGGACGTGTACGCCGCGTACACCGACCCGGCGATCGCCGAGGCGACGGTCGCGGTGCTGCACCACAACGGGGTCGAGGTGTACGTCCCCCCGCGGCAGGTCGGGTGCGGCATGGGCGCGCTGGCCGTTGGCGACCTGGAGACGGCCCGCGAGCACGCGGTCCGCAACGTCCGCGCGCTGGCCGACCTGGTGCGGGAGGGCTACCGCGTGGTGTGCTCCGAGCCGACCGCGGCGCTGATGCTGTCGCAGGACTACCCGGACCTGCTCGACGACGCGGACACGGCCGCGGTCGCCGCCGCCACGGTCGAGCTCACCGCGTACCTGGCCGAGTTGCACGCCGCCGGCCGGCTCCGCACCGACTTCCGGCCGCTCGACCTGACGCTCGGGCACCACGTCCCGTGCCACGTCAAGGCGCTGCGGGGCACGCCGGCGGGGCCGGGGCTGCTGTCGCTGATCCCCGGGCTCCGGGTGCGGACGATCGACGTGGGGTGCTCGGGGATGGCCGGCCAGTGGGGGCTGATGGCCGCGAACCGCGAGGCGTCGCTGGCCGCGGGCGCGCCGGTGTTCGCGGAACTGAACCGCCCCGGGCTGATCTTCGGCTCGACCGAGTGCAGCTCGTGCCGGATCCAGCTCCAGGACGGCACCGGGAAGCGGACCCTGCACCCGGTCGAGTACCTCGCGCTGGCCTACGGGCTGATGCCCGAGATCGAGGCCCGGCTCCGCAGGCCGCTCACCGAACTGGTGACGGAGTGAGGGCGCGCGGCTGGAGCCCCGGAGGGCGGCCGACGGTAGTTCCGAGGCGCATGCTTCTGGACCAGGGGTTTGCTCGAAGACTCGCTGCACCCCTGGCTACCGTCGGTCGCCCCTCCGGGGCTGAAAACCACAGACGCGAGGCACCCCTAACCCAACTCGATCAGGTGCGGGTATGACCATTCGTGTCCTGCTCTTCGCCGCCGCACGCGATCACGCCGGGACCGACGCGGTCGGCGTCGAACTCGCGCCCGGCGCGACGGTCGCGCACATGCGTGCCGCGCTCGTGAGGCAGGTGCCGGGCCTGGCGTCGCTGCTCGCGCGGTCCGCGGTCGCCGTGAACCACGACTTCGCCGAGGACGGCCGCGCCCTCGGACCCGGCGACGAGGTCGCGATCATTCCCCCCGTGAGCGGGGGGTGAGCGTATACTGGGGATTATGGTCCGGCTCACCCGCGAACCCATCGACTTCCACGCCCTGACCGAGTCGGTCCGCGACCCGCACTGCGGGGCCGTTGCCACGTTCCTCGGCACCGTCCGCGACGTCACCGGCTCGCAGGTCACCGTGTGCCTCGACTACGACGCCTACGGCCCGATGGCCGAGAAGAAGCTCGCCGAGATCGAGGCCCGGGTCCGCGAGCGGTGGCCGGTCGCGCACGTCGCGATGGTCCACCGCCTCGGGCGGCTCGCGGTCGGCGAGGTGAGCGTCGCGGTGGCCGTCAGCAGTCCGCACCGGGCCGGGGCGTTCGACGCGCTGCGGTTCGCCGTCGACACGCTCAAGGAACTCGTCCCCATTTGGAAGAAGGAGAACGCCCCGGACGGCACCGGCGAGTGGGTGCATCAATCGGGGGTCGGGAGTCGGGACGCAGGAGTCGGCCGGCCTGGGTGTTCGGACGGGGGCCAGCAGTGACCAACCGCATCCCCCTCGCACTGGCACCCGACCCCCGATCCCCGACCCCCGACCCCCGGCTCCCAAGCGGGCTGGTCGATAGTTTCGGCCGCCGGCACAACAACCTGCGGGTGTCGGTCACCGACCGGTGCAACCTCCGCTGCACGTACTGCATGCCCGAGGACGTGACGTTCCTCGACCGCTCGGAGCTGCTCTCGTTCGAGGAGATCGCCCGGTTCGTCGCGGTCGCGGCCGGGCTCGGCGTCACCAAGGTCCGGCTCACCGGCGGCGAGCCGCTGATGCGGAAGGACCTGCACAAGCTCGTGCGGATGATCGTCCCGATCGCGGGAATCGCCGACGTCGGGCTGACCACGAACGGGCTGCTCCTCGCGGACCGGGCCGAAGAACTGTTCGCCGCCGGGCTCCGCCGGTTGAACGTGTCGCTCGACACGCTCGACCCCGGCCGGTTCCGCGAACTGAGCCGCCGCGACGGGCTCGACCGCGTCCTCGCCGGCCTCGATGCGGCGAAGCGGGCCGGGTTCGGGCCGATCAAGGTGAACGCTGTCGCGGTCCGCGGGTTCGCCGAGCACGACGTGATCCCGCTCGCCCGGTACTGCCGCGCCAACGGGTTCGAGGTGCGGTTCATCGAGTACATGCCGATCGGGGCCGAGGCGTGGGAGCGGGACAAGGTGTTCCCCGCGGCCGAGATCCTGGGCCTCATCGCCCGCGAGGTCCGCGGCCTGATTCCGATAAAATCGGACCCCGCCGCGCCGGCCGTGGACTACGAATACTCTGACGGCGGCGGGCGGGTCGGCGTGATCGCGTCCGTCACCCGCCCGTTCTGCTCCGACTGCAACCGGCTGCGGCTCACCGCCGACGGCAAGGTCCGCAACTGCCTGTTCGCCCTCGACGAGACCGACGCGAAGGCGCTGCTCCGCTCCGGCGACCCCGCCGCCGGCCCCGCACTCGCCGAGCTGATCCGCCGGAGCGTGTGGGCGAAGTGGGCCGGGCACGACTTCAACACCGCCGCGTTCGTGAAGCCCGATCGCACCATGCACGCGATCGGCGGCTGACCGGCACGCGGCGTGCAGACCGCCGGGTGCGGAACCGCCGCCCGGCTCGGTTTCCTGCTTTCGGTTCCGCACCCCGCATTCACCTGGGTTGCACAGATGGACCCCCGCGAAGAAGACGACGTCCCGTTCGACTCGGGCGACAACGACGACCCGCTGATCCGCAACCTGCGGACCGAGATGGTCCGCCTCGAAGCGCAGCTCGACCAGCTCATGGCCGCGGACCGCGAGCGGGCCGAGGAGGCCGCGGCGCTCCGGGTGCGGCTCGACGAGCTGGAGCACCAGATCGCCACGATCCGCGACCGGTACCGCCGCACCGCCCGCATGTACGGGTGGATCGCCGGGCTGTGGGGCGTCGGCATCGGCATGTGGCTGAGCTGGCTCATCCGGGCGCTGCTGTGAAACCACACCGGGGGTCCCGGTCGCCACGGTCGCAGAGTGCGGTTCTGCTCCGAGCCCGAGCGCCGAGCGAGGGGCGTGCGTGAAGTGAACCCTCGCTCGGCGCTCGGGCTCGGACCGAACCCATCCAACGGTCGCGCCGCTCGGAGCAGTCACGCACCCATGCCACCCCCCGCACCCGATGCTCCCCACCCGCCGCGCGAGACGTGGTCCCGCCTCACCGAGGACCAGCTCCTCGCGCAGTGCGAGGTGGACACCTACCGCGCCAGCGGCCCCGGCGGGCAGAAGCGGAACAAGACCAGCTCGGCCGTGCGGCTGCGGCACGCCCCGACGGGGCTCGTCGTCATCGCCGAGGACAGCCGGTCGCAGCACGAGAACAAGGCGATCGCCCTGAAGCGGCTGTGGCGGGCGCTGTTCCTCCACCTCCGCGATCCGCTCCCCGAGGCGGTCCGCACGTCCGGGGCGGTCGCCGCGCTCCCGGACTACGCCGCCGCCCGCGGCCCCGACGGCCGGCTCCACCTGTCGCCGAAGAACCCGCAGTTCTGGTTCGCGGCCGGCGTGGTGCTCGACGTGCTCGCCGCGTGCGAGGCCCGGGTCGCCGACGCCGCGGCGCTGCTCGGCGTCTCGACCGGCAACCTGATCGATTTCCTCCAGACCGACCCGAAGGTGTGGCAGGAGGCGAACCGCGTCCGCGCGGCCGCCGGGCAGAAGCCGCTCAAGTAGTGGTGAGTGGGCCGTGGGGGGGTAGGAAGTCAGAAGAGAGGGGAACCACTCGGTCGGACCAGTATAACGGGGAATGTCAGACGATTGGTCCGGTGGCCTGCGCGAACCGTGCGTTCTGTCTGTCCACTGTCCCCTGTCCACTCACCACCAGTCACCATGCCCCCAACCGGCTTCTCGTGGGTCGATCAACCGCACCTGGCCGCGATGGCCGCGCCGGGGTCGGCCGCGGACCTGGCGTGGCTCCGCCGGCACAAGGTGGACGTGCTGGTGTCGCTCACCGAGGACCCGCTCCCGAAGAGCTGGGTCGACGACGCGGGGATGATGGTGGTGAACGTGCCGGTCCCCGACATGGAGCCCCCGTCGGACCGGCAGCTCGACTACCTCCTCGACACCATCAAGAAGGCGAACTCGGCCGGGATGGGCGTGGGGGTCCACTGCGAGGCCGGCCTGGGCCGCACCGGGACCGTGCTGGCGGTGTACTACGTCGCACTGGGGGTGCCGCCGCAGCGGGCCATCGACCGCGTCCGCGACCTGCGCCCCGGGTCGATCGAGACGACCGAGCAGGAGCGCGCCGTCGAGCGGTTCGCGGCCCGCACCGCGCGGCGTGCGGGGGGGTGACGCCCCGCCCCGTTCCGGGCCGCTGCGCCCTTGCACAAGACTGTTCCGCCATTTAACTTGGGGTTACTCCCTCTTCCGGCGCGACACCGACATGGCGGAACCAGACTGCTCACGGCCGGCCCGCCCCCTGCGTTCCCGATCGCTCGCCGGTTCCCTCCTCGCCCTCCTCCTGATCGCCCCGGCCGCCCACGCGCAGCCCGACGCCGCGCCCGCCGACAAACTCGTCGCGCTGCGGCTCGACTGGCTCACGCACCTCGCCCGTGAGGACGCCGCAACAACCGAACTGAAGGCGCTCGCGGCGCTACGGAGCCCCGCCGCGTCGGTCGGCAACGTACAAGACCCGGCGGCCATTCTCGCGGCGCTCGGCCCGGCGCTCGACGCCGATTACAAACAGGTACAGGCCGCGCTGGGCCGCGCCGAGGAGAAGGCGCGGTCGCGGAAGGCCGACGCTCTGAAGGACTGGACCGAGGCGTACCGGCAGCGGGTCGCGTTCCGCGAGTCTGTCGGGAAGCTCGAAGCGGCGCACGGGTTCGACTTCGAAACGGGCGCGACGACCGCACTCCGGCCCGACCCGGTCGACGCGCTGGTGCTCGTTGCGGCGTGCTTCGTCGCGGTCGTCGCGGTGAGGGTCCGGCGCACCGAACAGCGCCTCGACATCCGCAAGGCGCGCCGGGCGGCCGGGGTCGCGCTGCTCCTGCTCGCGGTCGTACTCCCTGGGTGCGGCGGGCCGGCCGCGAGCGACGCGCGACCGTGGGCCGCCCGCGAGGAGGCCGAACTCACCGCTGCTCGCGATGCCGCCGCATCAAAGGGCGCGAGCGCCGAGACCGCCGCCGAGCAGAAGTGGCAGGCCACGAGCGCCGCGTGGGTGGCGCTCGTGGCCGCCCCCCGTGGGGACGCCGACAAGCTCGTTCGCACCGGCGAGTCCGACCTTCGGGCCGGGCTGCGGTCGGTCGCGGTCGACGCGCAACTCGGCGAGCGGCTCGTGCGGGACGCCGCCGAACAGCGAGCGAAGCTGGCCGAGGAGGCCGCGAAGCTCGACCAGCTCACCGGGCGGGCGAAGCTGTGGTCGCGCGCCGGCACCGGCCTGCGGGTGCTCGCGGCGGGCGTGCTGTTCGGCCTCGCGACGGCCCCACTGTGGTCGGCGCGCCGCAGCCACGCCCGGCGGATCGCGCTCGCCGCGAAGACGTGCCCGCGGTGCTTCCGGCTCGACACGCTCAAGGTCGAGGCGAGCGCCCGGAAGGCGAGGGCCGACGACGAGGACGACGGCGACGTGCGCTGCACCCGGTGCGGGCTCCGCATCCGCCGCAGCTACCTGACCGTGCCGCGGCTGTGCTTCCCGACCGTCGGGGTGCGGTCGAGCGGCAAGACGCACATGCTCGTTACGGCCTACGACCGCGTCCGCAAGCGGACCGCCCCGACCGTCGCGACCGTGCAGCCGGCCCCGACCGGGAGCGACGCGGACCGCCGGTTCGAGCAGCTCACCGACGAGGTGCTGCACCGCCGCGGGGTCGCCGGCGCGACCGACCTCGTGCTGCCGGACCCGATCCTGCTCCACGTCAGGGACGCGGACCCGCTCGGCGGCAGCGCCGCGATCGTGAACCTGTTCGACTACTCGGGGGAACTCATCAACCCCGACGTGGACGTCAACATGCTGAAGGCCACGGCCGTCCGCATGGACGGGTTCATGCTGTTCCTGGACCCGACGCAGCTCTACGGCGACGCCGCGAACGTGACCATCGACCAGCAGCTCGCGATGCTCGACTCGTTCCTGGCGCACATGCGGAAGGAGCGCGGCGTGCCGGTGGGCGAGCCGATCCCGGTGCCGGTCGCGGTGTGCGTGCCGAAGTTCGATCTGCTCATCTCCGACAACCCGATCGGCGGCCAGTCGGTGCAGTACATCCACCAGATGCTCGAGCACCTGAACCCGCCGCCGCGGGAGGTCACGCTCGCCGTGCTCCGCGAGCGCAGCGAACTGGTCGAGCAGATGCTCCCGCTCATGTTCCCCGGCCTGGACGTGCGCCGCGTGATCGAGGGCTACTTCGGGACGCAGCTCCTGTTCTTCCCGCTCTCGTCGGTGAGCCTCGTGGAGCACGAACTCGGCGTGAAGGACCTCTCGAAGCGGAACATCGCGCCGTTCGGGGTGAGCGAGCCGGTGGTGTGGCTCCTGCACATGCACGGGTACTCTGTCTTCGGGTGATTGGGGGTTGGAGATTGGAGATTGGGAATCGGCAGTTGGGGGTTGAGACTGGGAAGACAATGAGCGGAGGGCGGGCGATGGGACAGCCGTCGTTTGAGACGCTGGAGGTGTACCGGCTCGCCGACGCCCTCGCCGGCGACGTGTGGAATCTCGTGATGCTCTGGCCGCTCTTTGCGCGAGACACGATCGGGAGACAACTGGTCCGAGCCGCCGACAGTATCGGGGCAAATCTGGCCGAGGGGTACGGGCGCGGATCGTATGCCGATAACAAGCGCTTCGTTCACATCGCCCGCGGCTCGCTCAACGAAACGCTCTGTTGGCTCAAGCGAGGTCTCGGTCGAAATCTGATCGCCCCGGAGGACTCCGAGCGGTTGAAGCGAATCACCGACGAACTCGGTCCGCGGCTGAACGGGTATCTGAACTACTTCAATCGCCAACTCGCCGCACAGGCGACACGCGGCGAGCGCCCCAAAGCATGAGCACGGCCCTGATTTCCACCTTCCAATCTTCCATCCCCAATCGCCACCCCTGATGCCGACCTGGCCCACACAATCCGACTACAAGGACGCCCTCCAGAACCCGGACACCGCGTTCCGCGACCCGGACCTGAAGGCGAGTGCGGCCGAGAAGAGCCCGATGGGGGTGCCGCGCGCCCGCAGCGGCGCGTTCGCCAGCGTGTACAAGATGACCCGCGGCACGAGGGCCGTCGCGCTCAAGCTGTTCAACTTCCCCAACGAGGACCGCGCCGCCCGGTACCAGGCGGTTTCGGACTACCTCAAGAAGCTCGGCCCCAAGAAGCCGGCCGCGCTCGTCGGGTTCGAGTACCACCCCGAGGGCATCCGCATCGGCAAGGCGTGGTACCCGACGCTCACCATGGAGTGGGTGAAGGGCAAGTCGCTCGGCGAGTGGGTCCGCGAGGCGATGGAGCAGAAGAAGCCCAACACCGACGCCGTCAAGAAGATGGCCGACGCCTGGGTGCAGCTCGTGCTCGAGATCCAGGCGGCGCAGATCGCGCACGGCGACCTCCAGCACGACAACGTCATGGTCGTCGGGCAGACCCCGGTGCTCGTGGACTACGACGGGATGTGCGTGCCGGCGCTCGCCGACCCCAAGAAGCCGCTGGAGCAACTCGAGTTCGGCAAGCCCGCGTACCAGCACCCGGCCCGCCCCGCCGAGAAGCTCTCCGGCCAGCTCGACCACTTCGCCGCGTGGGTCGTCCTCGTCGCGCTGCGGGCGGTCGTCGCCGACCCGGGGCTGTACCACCGGTTCGTCACGAAGACCGAGAACGAGAACCTGCTGTTCGTGCCGACCGACATGACCGCACCCGCGGGCTCGGCGTTGTGGCAGGAACTCGTCCGCAGCCGCGACCCCGAGGTCCGCGACTGGTCGAAGGCGCTCCGCGAGTCGCTCGACAAGCCGTTCCGGCAGATCCCGGCGTTCTCGCTCGACCCGTTCGCGGCGCTGCGGAAGCTCGTCGCCACGCTGCCCCGCGACTGGGCCGGGATCGCCGCCGAGACCGCGCGGCTCACGAAGGCCGGCAAGACGCTCCCGCCCGAACTCGCCTCCGCGGCCGACCCCGTCGGAAGGCTCGACGAGTTGTGCAAGGCCGCGAAGCTCGACTACCCCGCGATCGCCACCGAGACCGACGCGCTGACCCGCAGCGGTAAGGCGGTCCCCGACTGGATCCGCCCGGTCGCCGCGGACGCCGTCAAGCGCGTCAACTGCCGCGAGGCGGTGCTGCGGGCGCTCAACGCGCGCGACCCGCGGGCGGTGCGGGCCGCGTTCCAGAAGCCGCTGCTCGAGGGCTGGGCCGACCGCAAGCTGATCGCCGACGCCGAGGCGGCCGCTTCGCAGGTCGAGGCACTGGATAGATTGAAGGCGGCGGTCGCGGTGCCAGGCGACGGCCGCTCACTCGTGAAGCTGTGGACCGACCTGGGCGCGCTCGTCGCCGGGCTCCCCGAGGCCGACCGCTACCAGACCGAGGCGACGCGCTGGTCGGCACGCATCGCCGCCGCGGACGAGTTCATCAAGCTGTTCAACGCCCGCGGCACCGAGAGGGCGCTCGCGGCGGCGTGGGCGAAGGTCGTGGCGGCCGGCCCGCACCCGGAAATCACCCCCGAGCACCAGGCGCGGGGCGAGGCCGCACAGAAGCGCGCGCCGGTTCTCGCGGCGCTGGCCGCGGTGCCGTCGGTTGTGTCGTACAAGAACGACACGCTGCTCGCCGAAGCGTGGGGCGACGGCTCGGCGCTCGCGGGGTGCCGGGAGGGCGACGTCTACGTCACCCGCGTCAAGGTGGCCCGGGACCGGCTCGCCACGTTCGCGAAGCTCCGCGCCGCGGTCGAGGCCGCGGAGAACGGCGCCGGGTCGGAACTGGCCGTGGTCGAGGCCGCGAAGCCGCTCACCGGGTACGACCACCCGTTCGCCGACCGCGTCCGGCTCGGGGCGAAGTCGGTCGAGGTGCTGGCCGCGCTCAAGGCCGCCGCCGAGGAGAAGAACCCGTCGGACCGGGCGATCGCGGCCGCGGTGGACGCGCTGCGGGCGACGAACCTGGACCTGCTCGCGCGGCTCGACAAGATCGACACGCGCCTCGCCGCCGAGGCCGCCGCCGCCGGTCGCCGCCGCAAGATCCTCAACGAGTTCGCTGAGATCGACGCGAAGTACGACCGGCCCGACAAGCAGGACCGCAAGTGGCTCGCCGTGTGGCTCGCGAACAAGGAGCTGCTCCAGGGCCGCCGCGACACCGAGGAACTCCGCGAGCGGCTCACGCTCGCCAAGGCGCGGTCGCAGGCGGCCGCCGCGATCGCGAAGGCGCTCGACGACCGCGACATGTTCAAGCTCCGCGACCTGTTCGAGAAGCACGGCCCGCAGTTGGAGGGGTACCGCCCGCTGCGGGAGCGGAGGGCCGAACTCGACGAGCTGCTCGGCAAGGCGAACCGCGTCGCCGGGCTCCAGAAGCGGCTCGGCGCGGGCGACCCGGCGTTCACCGGGGACGACCTGAAGTTCGTCCGCGAGAACCACGCCGCTTTCCGGAACTCGGACCGCGCCGCCGTCGCCCAACTGGTGGCGGCGAAGCTGAAATCGGACGCGAGACTGGTTCCCGGCCGCCCGCCGATTAAAGTGGTGCCTGCCGGGAAGTCGGTGGCGGTGGTCGCGTACTGGGCGTGGGCCGGGCACGGGCTGGTGTCGCACTGCCTCGTCGCGGTGGACCGCGCCCGGCACCTCGCCGAGCCGGCCCAGGCCGAGCAGTACATGCTGCTGACGTGCCTCCCGCGGGACCACACGGCCGAGGGCGGCGGCAAGCGCCTGGCCCCGCCGCTCGGCGCGAAAGAGGTGTACGTCACCGTGTGGGCCGTGGTCGAACTCGGCTGGGCGACGGTCCACGGCCCCCCGCTGCACCTGGGGCCGGCGGCGGTGTGACTTTGCTTTGGCGAGCGGGGGACGTGAGTCCCCCGGTAGGATCTCCAGCGCGATTTGCGATTCAACCGGGGGGCTCACGTCCCCCGCTCGCCGGGCCTGTGGTTACATCAGAACGTGGTTCGAGATCCAACCGGGGGACTCACGTCCCCCGCTCGCCAAGACGAGCGAGGAGCGACCGGTGGACCGCTTCTGGCTGATCACCTGGACGACCTACGGCACCTGGCTTCCCGGGGACGCACGGGGATTCGTGACCGACCTGCGAGACGAGTTCGGCGACAAGTACCGGCTCAACCAACCCTCGACCGAGTGCGCGTCCGACCTCCCGGGGTTACGGCGGTTCTCAGAAGACAACCTCAAGGGACCGCCGATTTGGCTCAGTCCGGAGCAGGCGACAGCCGTCCCACCACAGTTCTCCGAAACGGCTGCGTACCGCGGGTGGCGGTTACTCGCGTGCGCCGTGATGGCGAACCACGTTCACTTGGTCGTCGGTGTACCGGGCGACCCGCAGCCGTCGAAGTTGCTCCAGTCGTTCAAGGGGTACGCGAGCCGACCATTGACCGCGGGCTGGGGGAGGCCGCCATCGGGCACCTGGTGGAGCGAGGGCGGTTCGACGCGAAAGTTACCGGACCACAAGGCCGTTTTCGCCGCGGTCCGGTACGTTCGCGATCAAGAGAGGCCGCTCGTCGTGCGGTTGAACGCGGAGCCGTTGCAGGAGTATCTGGGACCCGAGTGGACCGAACTCCTCCTGGCGAGCGGGGGACGTGAGTCCCCCGGTGTAACTGCAGAGTAGCGTGGAGATTTACCGGGGCACTCACGTCCCCCGCTCGCCGGGCCTGTGGTTACCTTGGTAAGCGGTTCGAGATTCCACCGGGGGACTCACGTTCCCCGCTCGCCAGGTGCAGGGGGCATACGGTGTCAGCAGCAGGGCACGCGGCGGTCGGCGACCAGTTCTACGTGACGCACTGCACGACCGCGGACAGCGTCACGAACTCGCCGGGGTACAGCGTCCGGGCGGCGTCGGCCGACGCCCCGGAGGTGCTCACGCGCGCCCTCGAGTACCCGCCCTACGAGATCCCGCTGGAGCTGTGGCGCGACAAGCCGGCCAAGCCCCAGACCCCGCGGCGGCTGGCCCGCACGAAGAATCCGGCCGGCGGCGTCTGGGTCGCGCACTCGGTGTACCTCGACAAGGACACCATGAACCGCGACCGCTCGTACTTCACGCACCTCCTCGGCCTGCCGGCGACCGCGGACGCCGCGAGCGTTCTCGAGTCGTGGGACGCCGACGGCTGGGCCAAGGAGTACCCGCAGGGCGCGCCGAAGGAGCTGGGGAAGTGCCCGCTGCCGGTCGGCACCAAGGTGTCGCGGGCCACACTCGCGGCGTTCCTGGGCCGGTCCGTCGGCGGGGCGTCGGACCTCGCGACCGTCGTGTGCCCGACGCGGTTCCGGGCCGACCCGGCCGGCCGCCGCGCGCTCGTCGCCCGGTTCCTGAAGGCGGTCCTCCTGCTCGCAAAGGAGCGGGCCGCGGGGGGCGAGCGCGACCGGCTGTTCGTTCACGCCGAGCCGGGCCTCGTTGCGATGCTCCTGTACGCCGCGGCCCGTGTGCTGCCGCCGGCGCTCGCCGCCGACCTCACGTTCTCGACGTTCGAGCCGGCGCACCGCGGGCTCCGCGACTACGTCCAGGCCACCGTGATCGGCACGTACCTCGCCGCACCGGGCAAGGGGCTCGACCCGGACCTCGTCACCGCCCGCGGGTTCGGGCTCGACGCGATCCACCCCGAGAAGTCGTCGCCCGAACTGGTCGAGGGGACGCCGATCCCGCCGGGGGTCGCGGACCTCATCGACCTGGCGGCCGCCGGCGAGTGGGACCTGCTCGACGACGTCCACCGGCTGGTCGGCAGCGACCCGGCGGCGGTCGAGAAGGTGCCCGGCACGGTCGCGCTGGCGCGGGCCACGTCGCGGATCACCCGCGGCGGGCTCACCGGGGCCGACCTGATCGCGCTCAAAGCCGACCGCCGCGGGGCCGCCGTTCTGAAGCAGCGCGAGGAGAAGGTCTGGGAGTTCCTGAAGGACGCGGTGCTCGCGGACGCGGCGCTACGGGCCGAGTTCAAGGACTGGATCGCCGACCCCGAGCGGCTCAAGGTGTTCCGCCGCGAGGCGTGCGAGGCACTGGTGAAGGGCGACTTCGACGGGTGGGACCGGCGCTGGGCGGTGGTCCGCGAGGCGGCCGACGCGAAGCAGTTCCAGGAGCAGGCCGACCGCGGGCAGAAGAACCTCGACCGGTACCTGCCGACCCTGCCGCTCCCGGCCCGGGACCGCGTGCGGGCGGTCTGCGCCGAGTCCGGCGCGTGGCCCGACCACCACCTCCTCGCCCCCGCCGGGCTCGACGAACTCGACGAACTGCTCGGCGCGAAGGTGGCCCCCGAGTGGCAGGGGTACACGTGCTTCGCGGTCATGGGACCGGACGAGAAGAACTGGCTGCTCGACACCACGAAGGCGTACCGCCCGGCGATGCGCGAGCGAGTCCGACACCACCTCGCCGCCGCGTCGCGGCCGGTCCTCGCGGCGTACCTGAAGCACGCCAAGGACTACGTCTCGACGATGCCCGGGTTCCTGTACGACTTCCTGAAGCCGTACCGCCCCGAGAGCGCGAACTTCCTCAGCCGACTCATTGACGCCGGGGCCGACGTGATCGACCCGGGCGACTGGGTGAAGCTGCTCGCCGACCTCGACATCTACGGCGAGCAGACGCCCGAGTGGCGCGGGTTCCTGCTCAAGGCCGACAACCTCGCGAAGCTGCTCGGCGGCATGAAGGCGCACCCGGCCGCGGTCCCGGTGTGGGACGGGTACGTGAACCTGCTCACCCCGGCGCTGGTCGCCGGCGACGAGTGGGAGCGGGTCATCTACGCGCAGCTCACGAAGGCCCGGCAGGCGCTCGGCGCGGCGGGGGTGCTGGTGCGGGACGTGGTCCCCGCGGCAGGCCTGCGCAAGCTCCGGGCGGCCGACACGCTCCTGGGCTTGCTCGCCGCCCCGGCGGCCGCCGAGGCGCTCGAGCCCGGCCAGCTCCTCGAAGCGTACCAGGTGTTCGGCATCGACCCGGTCGACGGCCTCCGCGGGTTCTACCTGCGGTTCAACTTCGCGGCGATCGACCTGAACGCGAGCCCGCTCCCGCTCCGGCCGTTCGCGGCCGCGTTCAAGTCGTGCTTCCCGGTCGGGCACGAGTACCCGTCGGCCCGCAACGCGGTCGCCGCGTGGGTCGCGCTGTCGATGAGTTGCCCGGACTTCACCCGCGGCGCGTTCCAGACGTACCTCCTCCGCGAGTTCGTCCCGGCGCACTGGCACGCCAACCTGCTCGCCGAGGCGCCGCGGATCGTACTGCACCCCGCGGCGGTCGCGTACATCGGCGAGACGGTCGCGGCGGCGCACGCGCAGAACACGTCGTTCCTCGACGCCGAAGACCCGCCGCCCAAGCCGGCGGCGAGCGTGGGGTTCGAGTCGGAGGCGACGCAGAAGGCGCGGGGCGGGCGGAAGATCGGCCCGGCCCGGCGGCGCGAGGCCGGCGTCCCCGGGTACCTGTGGGTCGCGGTCGGGCTGGTCGGCCTCGCCGTCGTGGGCGCGGCGGTCGTCGCGGCCATCAAGAAGAACGCGCCCAAGCCGGTCGAGCAGGACACGCCCGTCATCGTGGTCCCGAGCAAGGAGAGCCCGCCCAAGACCAAGCCGAAGGACACCAAGACCAAGGACAAGGACAAGTAGCGGCCCGAGGGTTCAGGAATGTCGCGGAGCAGTGCGGTCCCGGTGGCGCTCGCGGTGCCGTTCGCCCTGTACGCCCTTTGGGCCGTGCAGGCCGGCGTGCGCGCCGAACTCGCCGCGCCCTCCGCACCCATCGAGAAGGGCGCGCCCGACGAGAAGAAGCAGGCCGAGGCGCGGGTGCGGGCCGAGAAGTGGGCGCGCGACGTGCGGCAGACGAGCGTCGCGGCGCTCCAGGTCCGCGCCCCCGGCCCCGAGGAAAAGATCGAGGACGCCGACTGCCTCGCGCTCGCCCGCGCCGCCGCCGCTCGCGCCGCGGACCTCACCGACCTGGAGAAGTTCCTCTCGGGCGCGGAGCGGCCGGCGTACACCGGCAAGCTCAAGGAGCGGTACGCCGAGTGGCAGGCCGGGCGGGCGAAGCTCGTGACGGCCGAGGGGGCCGTCGAGGCGTGGCTGAAGGCCCCGCTGGCCGCGACCGACGGGCCGGCCGCTGCGGGCGCGATGAAGGCGTTCGAGGACCTCGTCGCCGCGTACCGCACCGCGTCGCCGTTCGCCGACGGCTCGCGGGCCGCGCTCTGGCAGGTCGAGGCCCGGGTGAAGGTGCTCGAAGCGCTGGAGGCCGCGGCGCAGCGCCCGTTCGACGACGTGCTCGCGCTGCCGCTGCCGCTCCCCGACCCGAAGGTGAACAAGACCGTCGAGCGGGCGCTCGGCGCGCCGGCCGCGGTCCGCGAACACGTGCGGTTGCTCGACGCCGAGGTCGCGAAGGTCGCCGGGACGAAGCGCCCGCTCCCCGAGCGGCTCGCGAAGGCCGCGGCCGCACTCGCCCGCCGCGGCGACGAGTGGGCCGCCCGCGAACAACTCCTCGCGCTGCTCGCCGACCCCGAACTGCTCACCGACCCGGGCAAGGCCGCCGACTGGCTCCCGAAGGTGCGGGCGCAGTTCGACAAGACGCAGTCGGCCGACGCCCGCGAGTTGATCCGCAGGAAGGTGCAGCAATACTGCGAGGCGTTCGTCCCGCGCGCCGCCCGGCTCGACGCGAGCGTACTGGTCCGCGACAAGGAGACGCCGCGGGTCAACGTGAAGGTCGTGTACGCCTCGGACGCGAAGACGCAGCCGCTCTCTGACCACCCCGGGCGGCTCAACGAGTTCAACTTCGCCACGCTGCACCGCGACTTCGATCAGGTGACCTGGCCGGGCGGGTTCGGGGGCCGCGACGCGCTCAAGCCGACCCCGGCGAGCCTCGTCGCCCGGGACTTCACCGCGGCGCGGGCGGCGGTGACGGCGTGGACCCCCGCGGCCGTGGAAGAACTGAAAAAGAAGTGCGAAGGCCCGGACGCCGGGGTACAACAGAGGCGGCGCGAGCAACTCGACACCCTGCCCGGGGCCGAGCTGGTGCGCGACCCGGCCGCACCGGAGCCGGCGTCGCCGTGGACCCGGGAGAACGCGAAGATCTGGACGCGGCTGGCGGCGCTCTCGGCCGCGATGGCCAAGGCCCCGGCCCTGTTCGACGCGAAGTGAGTTCGAGGCCGACATGACCCTCGCGGCGTGGAAGAAGGTACTCCTGTTCGGGCTGTTCGGGGCCGCCGGGTGCCTCGCGGGCTGGGCCGTCGGCGAGGTGTACCTGCTCGCGGCCCGCGCCGCCGCCGACCCCGGTGCGGGCGCGGCCCCCACGCTCATCTCGCGGCCGTCGGCCCCGGCCGCCGACACCCCGCCCCCGTCGAGCGAGTTCAAGGACCGCCTCGACCGCGAGCGGGCCAAGACCGGCGACGTGCAGATCTCGCTCATCTGGTTCAACCGCAACGACCTCGACCTGCACTGCGTCGACCCCACCGGCGCGGAGGTGTTCTTCAAGCAGCCGCGGTGCGCGTCCGGCGGCGAACTCGACGTGGACGCGAACGGCGACCGCGGCCGGCCGGTCACCAGCGAGCCCGTCGAGAACATCTACTGGCCCGCGGGCGGCGCGCCGGCCGGCAAGTACACGGTCGCGGTGAATTACTACAGCCGCCGGCCCGGCGAGCCCAACGCCACGACGTACAAGGTGAGCGTGCTCCGCGGCGGCGTCCGCGAGGACTTCTCGGGCGAGATCGCCGACAACGGCACCTCGAACAACCGGCGGCTCGTCCGCGAGTTCGAGCTGTCGCCGAAGATCGAGCTGTTCACCGCCCCCGAGGTCGAGCTACCGCCGGGCGCGACGCAGAGGGTGCCCGTGGTCGTGCGCCGCCTGTACTACCGCGGCGAGATCGCGGTCGCGGCGGAGAACCTCCCCGACGGCGTGACCGCCGACCCGCTCACCATCCCCGAGGGGAAGACCGACGGCGAGTTGGTGCTGCGGGCGGGCTCCGGCGCGAAGGAAGTGAAGCGGGCGATCAAGGTCGTCGGCACCGGCGGCGGGCTGACCGGGTCCGCGGACGCGAACCTGACCGTGCCGGCCCCGGCGGTGCGGTTCTCGGTCACGACCGTCATCATCCTCGGCGCGTGGACAGCCCTGCTCGCGGTCGGGTTGTGCCTCGCACTGCTGGTCGGCCAGAACCGCTACCTCGGCCGCCCGGCGTTCGCCGCGGGGCACGTGCCGATCGCGGTCGTCGTCTCGGGTGCGGTCGCCGCGGGGCTCGTGTCGGGGTCGGTCGGCCAGGCGCTGTACTCGCTCCTGCTCGGCTTCGGCTTCGGCGGCTTCGGACTGATCGTCGGGTGGGTGCTGCTCGGCACGCTGCTCGGGTTCGGCGTGAGCTTCTTCGTGCCGAACCTCGACCAGAACAAGGCCGCCCTCGCGGGGCTGATCGGCGGCCTGCTCGGCGCGGCCGCGTTCCTCGGCGGGTCGAACGCCGGCGACTGGCTCGGGCGGCTCACCGGCGCGGCCGCGCTCGGGTTCTGCATCGGAACGGCGGTCGCGCTCGTCGAGGCGGCGTTCCGGCGGGCGTGGCTCGAGGTGCGGTTCGGCGAGCGCGAGACGATCAACGTGAACCTTGGCCCCGAGCCGGTGAAGGTCGGCGGGAACGCGCAGCTCTGCACCGTCTGGGCCCGCGGCGCGGCCGACGTGGCTCTGCGGTTCTTCGTGCGGAACGGGCAGGTGGTCTGCGAGGACGTGCCGACGCGCTCCGAGTCGGTGGTCGCCGAGGGCCACACCCGCACCGCCGGCACCGTGATGCTGACCGTCCACACCGGCGGGGCGGTTGCCTCAATCGGGGGCGCGCCTGCCGCGAAGCAGGAGTCGGCGAAGCCCGCGAAGTCACTCGGGGGGCTTACGCCCCCCGCTCGCCAAGAGACATTGCCCCCGGCTCGCCAGGATGCGCCTCCCCCTGTGCGCCCGGAGCCGCCAAAGCCGGTCGCGCCGGACTACGACGACGGGATGCCGGTGCCGATCGGGCCGCCCCCGCCCGCACGGCCGAAGGTCGCGTCGATCCTCGACGACGGGTTCGTGACCCCCGCGGCGCCTCCGGTCGCCGCGAAGCCGCCGGCCCCGGCCGCCGCGCCGCCGAAGCCGGCGATCCCGACCGCACCGAAGCCCCCGGCCCCCGCAACGCCGGTCGCCGCCGCGCCGGCCGCGAAGCCCACCGGCGACGGGTGCCCCACCTGCGGCCGCGTCGCGCCGGGCCGCCCCGGGGCCCGCTACTGCATGATGTGCGACAAGCCGTACTGAACGCGAACCATTCCTCCCCCATCGCTCAAGGAGCCGTGCCGTGCCCTACGAGATGCAGATCGACCGGGCCAACCCCGGGTGCATCGTCTTCCTGGTGGACCAGTCGAACTCGATGCTCGACGGCATCGCCGGCACCCCGCGGCCGAAGCTCGACACGGTCGCCACCGCGATCAACCGGTTCTTCGCCGAACTCATCACCAGTTGCGAGAAGGGCGAGGACAAGCCCCGGAACTACTTCGAGGTCGGCCTCGTCGGGTACACCACCGACCAGAACGGCGTCGCCATCGTCAGGCCGCTGTTCCGCGGCGCGCTCGAGGGCCGCGACCTCGTCTCCATCGCCGACCTGTACGACAACCCGCTGGAGATCGAGAAGCGGCAGAAGAAGGAGTTCATCGACGACGGGGCCGGCGGGCTCCAGGAGGTCATCAAGGAGATCGCGTTCCCGGTGTGGTACCGGCCGCCAGCGGTGACCGAGATGTTCGGCACCCCGATGTGCGGCGCGCTCAGCTACGTCACGCAGGTGGCCCGCGGGTGGGTCGAGGCGCACCCCGGGTGCTTCCCGCCGATGGTCATCCACCTGACCGACGGCGAGCCCGTGGACGGCGACCCGCGGCCGTTCGCCGAGGAGTTGAAGGGGCTCGCCACGACCGACGGGAGCGTGCTGCTGTTCAACTGCCACCTGTCGAGCCGCGACTCGCAGCCGGTGTTCCTCCCGGCGACCGACGCGATGCTCCCCGACGACTACGCCAAGGACCTGTTCACCATGTCGAGCGCGCTGCCCGACAAGCTGCGGCACATGGCCGAGGTGAAGGGGATCTCCGCACCGCTCGGGTGCAAGGCGATGGCGTTCAACGCCGACGCGGTGAGCCTGCTCAAGCTCCTCAACGTCGGCACCCAGGTCGTCGCCACCGCCACCCTCCCCCCGCACCTGCGGTGAGGAAGAGTGAAGAGACTTATCCACAGATTACGCAGAGGACACAGATTAAAACCCAGAGGACAGAGGACAGTCGGAAGCCGGCGGGTACGCTCCTCTGTCCTCTGTCTGGAAATCTGTGTCCGCTGTGTAATCGGTGGATCACCTGTCTTTGGCTTTCGCTCTGTCTGGGAACTCGATGCTGCCTACTCCCGAAGCGCCGCCCGGTTGCCTCGTCGTGCTCGCGCCGCTGTCGGCCTCGATGAGCGGGGACGTGCGCGTGTGGCTCGGGCACCGGCTCACGCCCGACGGCGAAGCCGAGGTCCGCGACCTGCCGAAGTCGGTCGCTTCACGGTTCCTCGCCGATGAGCTGATCGAGGCGCTCGTCAGCACGCACGCGGCCGGCTACGCGCTGTCGCTCGATGTCGCGGTACTCGGGTACAGCACGCGGGACGACGGCTCGCTGAACCTCGTGTCGCTCCTGACGCCGGG
Source organism: Gemmata sp. (assembly GCF_051859125.1). Taxonomy (NCBI): domain Bacteria; kingdom Pseudomonadati; phylum Planctomycetota; class Planctomycetia; order Gemmatales; family Gemmataceae; genus Gemmata; species Gemmata sp. The sequence continues at coordinate 46,708 of NZ_JBHYGG010000179.1, read as the reverse complement.
GAGCCCCGCGTTGCGTTTCGTGCCAGTGGGCGAACTGGCGGCGCGGCCCGCCGATCCCCGCGGCCGGGAGGGCGACCCGCGGAAGTGGACCGACCGGGCCGAGTGCGCGGGCGACCCCCCGGCCGCCCTCGCGCTCGCCGAAGTTCACAAGCTCGTCGCGCTCTGGCTCACAGGGCGGCACACTGCCCGACCCCCGGTCGTGCTGCACGTCACCGACGGGCCGATCGCGGACGAGCACTACCCGCGGATCGCCCGATCGCTCGGCTTGCTCGCCACGGGGTACGGGCCGGCGCGATTACTGCACGTCGGGTTGACGGCGGGCGTCGAGCCGGTGCTGTGCGGCCTCTCACCGGGGCCGCTGCCTCAGCCGTGGGCGGCGCTCGAAGAGGTGTCCGCGACCCTCCCGGCCGAACCCGAGGGCCGGCCGGTGCGAGCGGCGCTGTCCCTAAACGACTGGTCGCTTGCGGACGCCTGGAGCGCGCTGTTCGATCTGGAGTGGGCGCAGAGCGGGAGTTGGGTCGGGGGCGACACCGACCGGTTCGACCCGGCGACCGCCCGCGGCATGTGGACGCAGAAGATGGGCAACACCCCCGAGCAGTGGGAGGACGCCTACGCCACCGAGCCCGCGTCCGGCGTGGCCGTCGTCGCCGACGGCGCGAGCAGCGGCATCTACTGCCGCACCTGGGCCGACCGGCTCGCGAAGCGGTTCATCGTGGACCGCCCCGAGATGCGCGACCCGGTCGCGCTGAACAAGTGGGTCCACGGGCTCCGCGGCGAATGGCGGGCGGCGATCAACTACGACACGCTGAACTGGTCGAAGAAGGCCAAGGTGGACGAGACCGGTGCGGCCGCGACGTTCCTGTCGCTCGAAGTCGGCCCCCTCGACCCGAGCGGAACGCGCCCGTGGCGCGCGAGTGCGGTCGGCGACGCGTGCCTGTTCTGGGTCCGCGGCGGCCGACTCCTCGGCACGTTCCCGGTCGTCGGTGCGGACCAGTTCGGCTCGGCCCCGATGCTGATCCGGTCGAACGCCGGGTACAAGACGCTTCCGCTCCACGCCGCGGGGGTGTGCGAGCCCGGCGACCGCTTCGTCCTGGCGACCGACGCGGTTGCGGCGAGGCTGTTCAGGAGCGCCGCGGCTGCCGACGGCCCCGACTGGGCGCGGTTCGAGACGATCGACGAGACCGCGTGGCGCGACGAACTCGACGCGCTCCGCAGGGCGAACGACATGGTCAACGACGACTGCACGCTCGTGATGCTGCGGGTCGCAGGCGGGTCGGGCGAGGTGGCTGCTGCCGGTGCCGAGGCGCTACCCCCCACCCGGCTCGAAGACTCGCCACCCTCCCCCACAAGGGGGGAGGGCACGGATTTGACCTCCCCCCTTGTGGGGGAGGTCGCCGCGGAGCGGCGGGTGGGGGGTGAAGCGACGACACACGTTGAGGCTCCCCCTGCGCCCAATGCGGACGACTCGACGCCCCCAACCACGGATGGTTTCTCGGACCCGGCGGACTAACCCGTCTAACCCCCTGCGAGGAACCCATGCGACCCTCTCCCGCTCTCCCCGGCCGGCTCGCGGCGTTCGCGCTCGCGCTGGCCGCGCTGCTCCCGACCGCGACACGAACCCGCGCCCAAGACCAGCCCGATAGCGCGGCGGTGCTGGAGAAGGTGAAGGGCGGGGCCGGGCTCGCCAAGGTGCGGGAGAAGCTCGCGGCCGACCCAGTCGGGGCACGCTTCCGCGTCGATGCGTTCGCGCTCAACGACGACAAGGCGCTGAAGGTCACCGGCGCGGCGCTCGTGCCGGGCGGCACCGACGAGGACCGCGCCGAGGCCGAGAAGGCGATCCGTGCGCAGGTCATCGCCGCGGTTCAAGAAGTTGCGGAGGCCAAGGAGTTCAAGGACTTTGAGTTCGCCGAGAAGGCCGCCAGGGGCGACGCGCTGCCGCACGTCGCGCTCCAGAAGGCCGCGAACGAGGCCGGGAAGACCGACCGCGCCGCCGACGAACTGAAGTTCACCGACGCCAAGTTCGACGCCAAGGGGAAGCTCGTCGTGAGCGGGCTCCGCGGCGCGAACCCGAAGGCGCTCGCGTGGGCCGAGGCCGCGCTGCCGAAGGTGCTCGCCGAGAACCCGGCCGCCCTCGACGCCGACGGGAAGGTCGCGGCCTCGCTCGACCTCGCGGCCCCAAAGGCCGGTATCGAGTGGCCGCTCAGCGCGGCGGCACTCCAGAAGGCGCTCGGCGTGTCGCGGGTCCGCGTGGACCGCGCGTTCCTCGTCGCCCGGCCCGCGAAGGCCGACGAGACGAACCCGAGCGGCGCCGCGTGGGCGGTCGCGCTCACCGGCTTCGTCATCGGGGCCGAGAAGCCCGACGCGACCGCGATCGGGGCCGGGCTCGCGAAGGCGTTCGAGGCCGCCGGGTGGCCCGCGGTCAAGGACGCGGACCTCGAGGCGCTCACGGGGGCCGACAACCGGCTCCCCGACCCCGCTCCGCACTTCCAGAAGGCCGTCGCCGAGAAGCCGGGCCTCGACGGCGTCCGCATCGACGCGCGCACCGCGTTCGGCCCCGACGGCACGCTGGTCCTCGCCGGCGTTCAACCGGGCCTCGACGACAAGCAGCTCGGCGAACTCACTCAAACCGTGCGCGGCGTGCTCGCGGCGCTCGCAACGGGGAGCGACGCGAACCCCGCGTACAAGCGGCTCGCGGAGGCCGGCTTGTCGAGCGACAAGCTCGACAAGGTCAAGTTCCGCGAGCTGCACGCCGAGCTGCGGAAGTGGGCGGCCGACAGCCTCGACGACGTGCGCCTCGGCCGCCTGTACTTCGACGAGTCGAGCAAGCTGGTGCTGACGTGCGAGGCACCCGACGAGGCGGTGAAGGCGGCCGTCGAGCGGCAGTTGATCGACCGCGCGACGAAGACGATCCCCGGCTTCAAGGCGGTCGCGGCCGAACCCGTCGCCCCGCCCGTGACCGAACCGAAGGAGCCGGAGAAGAAGGAACCCGAGAAGAAGGAACCGGAAGAGAAGAAGGACCCCAAGGAGCCCGAAGAAAAGAAGGACGGTGCGGAGTCACTCGTCGCGGCGCGGTTCCAGGCCGAGGCACCGAAGGTGGTCAGCGGGGCCGAGGTGCGGTTCACCAAGTTCCCCGGCGGGCTCACGAAGTTCCTCCAGCAGGTCGTCGCGGACCCGAAGAACAAGGAGTGGGACGCGCTCCTCGTCGAGCGCGGGTACTTCGACGCCGACGACCGGTACACGGTCCGCGGGGTCGCCAGCTCGGAGGCGCAAAAGAAGGCGTTCGGCGACTACCTCGCGTCGCTCAAGGGCGACCCCCAGTGGGGGCCGTACTTCGCCCCGAAGCCGCACGCCGTGCCGGACCTCGCGGTCGTTCCCATGCCCAAGCTCGTCGAGCGCGCCCAGCGGGTGATGCCGGCCTACCCCGCGTTCGACGGGATCCGCGTGACCGGCGCGCGGTACGTGTTCGTGGACGACAAGCTCGACCCCGGCCCACGGCTCGTGTTCGACGCGCAGGTGGTCGGCCGCCCGAGCCCCGCAGCGGCCGAGGCGCTGGGCCGGCTCATCGCGGCGGACCGCGCCTTCTACGGCCGCCGGCTCCCGAAGGCGCGCACCGGCGAGCCGCGGCCGGTCGAGATCCGCGGGGCGGCGGCCCCGGCCCCGGGCGACACGCTCAGCAGCGACCAGGTCGGCACCTACACCGAGGGGTTCGGCGCTCTCGCGCTCCAGAAGGGCGACATGGCCAAGGCCAAGGAGTGGATCGACGCCGGCCAGTTGTACGCCCCGCACCTGTCGTCGGTGTGGTTCCTCAGCGCGTACTACCACCACCTCAAGGGGGACGCGGAACTCGCCCGCCGCGACCTGTACCGCACGATCGAACTGGAAGTGCCGGTGGACTTCGACGGCCCGTCGCAGCGCAAGCGGCGGTACCGCGTCGCCAAGGACCTGCAGGGCGAGAAGCGCGACCAAATCGAGAAGCTCTGGCTGACCGCGTGGAAGGACTACCGCGAGGGGGCCAAGCCGCCGGCGTTCGCCGAGCCGAAGTGAGCGAGCGGCTCGGGCCTACACGTCGCGACGTGTGGGCTCGGGCCGCGCCACGTGTCTCTCGGAGGTCCACCCAATGCCCGCGCCGAAGCTGCTCGCCGCACTCCCGAAGCCGGTGCTGTTCGGCCTGTACGGGGCCGTCGGTGGGCTGCTCGGCGCGCTCGTGTTCGGCGAGCCGCTGTACCTCGCGCTCGAACCGCCGAGGGCGGCCGCGGCGCGCCCCGAGCCGGCGGTCGCGGTCGCCGCGTCGCCCGAGGTTCCGGTCGCCGTCAGCGGCACGAACACGTTCGGCGTCGAGGTCGCACGCGCCGAGTTCGACGGCCCCGTGACCGTGCGGTTCGAGGGGCTCCCCGAGGGCGTGGCGGTCGCGCCGGTGACGGTGCCGAAGGGCGCGACGAAGGCGACCGCGACCGTCACGGCCCGCGGCGCGGCGGTCGCCGTCGCGCCGGTGAAGCTGGTCGCAGAGGCAATGGCCGGGGACAAGACCGTGACCGCGACGGCCGCGACGCGGGTGGTGGTCCTCGACCCGTCGCGGCCGCAGGCCGACATCGTGTTCGTCCTCGATGTGACGCAGAGCATGGGGTGGGCGATCAACGGGCTCCGGGACGGGATGGGCGGGTTCGCCGAGCACATGCGGAAGGAGAAGGTCGACTTCCGCGCCGGGGCCGTCGCCTTCCGCGACCTGTTCGCCCAGGAGCCGCTGGAGTCGCTCCGGTTCCGCGGGGCGAAGGGCGGCGACCCGGGGTTCACCGACGACGCGGCCGAGTTCAGCCGCGAGGTCGGGAAGCTGACCGCGGTGGGCGGCGGCGACGACCCGGAGAGCACCCTCGACGCGGTGCTGGCGGCGTGCGACTACCCGTTCCGGAAGGGCGCGACCAGGGTGCTCGTGGTCGTCACCGACAACCCACCGAAGAACCTGTTCAAGCAGGGGGCCGCCACGGACCGGAACCAGGCCGCGCCGCCCGACGAGGTCCGCGAGGTCGCCGACCGGGTCCGGGCCGCGAAGATCGACTTCGTTCACGTCGTCACGCTCCCGCAGGTCGGCGCGTACCGCCCGCTCCAGGACGCGGCGCTCGGCAAGAGCCAGACGTTCGACCTGGGCCGGGTCGCCCGCGGCACCGGGTTCAACGACCTCGTCTCCGACTTCGGCCGCACCGTGGCGACCGCGGCCGCGGCCAAGAACCCCGACGGCAAGTTGCAGGTCGGCGGCGAGGCGGCGACGCCCGAGATCGGGCAGAAGTCGCTGCAATCGAACACCGAGTACGCGAAGGGCTCGAACACCCGGCTCGCGGTGCTGAGCGCGCTGTGGACGGGCGCGGTCGCGGCGCTCGTGTGCCTCGCGCTCGTCGCCGGCCAGCACCACTACCTCCGCGGCACGCTCCCGGCCGCGGCCGGCCTCGCCACCGGGCTCCTCGGCGGGCTGGTCGCGGGGCTGATCGGCGGGGCGGCCGGCCAGGGCGTGTACACGGTCGCCGCCGGCGGCAAGTTCCTGTCGGTCGCGTTCCAACTGGTCGGCTGGGCGATGCTCGGCGGGCTCGCCGGCGTCGGGCTGTCGCTGTTCATCCCGAACTTGAAGCGCGTCCACGGGCTCGCCGGCGGCGCGATCGGCGGCACGGCCGGCGCGGTCGGGTTCATCGCCGTGTCGTCGGTCACCGGCGACGTCGCCGGGCGGCTCGCGGGCGGGCTGCTCCTCGGGTTCTGCATCGGGCTGATGGTCGCGGTGGTCGAGGCCGCGTTCCGGCGGGCGTGGCTCGAAGTGCGGTTCGGCGAGCGCGAGACGATCACCGTGAACCTCGGCCCCGAGCCCGTGAAGATCGGCGGCGACGCGCCGGCCTGCACGGTCTGGGCGCGCGGCGCGGCCCCGCTCGCTTTGCGGTACTTCGTGCGGAACGGCCAGGTGATCTGCGAGGACTCGCCGGCCCGCACCGAAGCGGTCGTGGCCGAGGGCGACGTCCGCGAGGTCGGCAACGTGCGGCTCACGGTGCGGACCGGCGCGGGCACCGCGGCCCCCGTGCCGGCGCGGCCGGTTCCTACCGGGGGACTGACGTCCCCCGCTCGCCCGGCACCCGAACCGGCGCGACCGAAGCCCGCGCCGGCGCCCGAGGAAGACGATCTGCTCTCGATGCCGATGCCGGTCGCCGCTCCGAAGCCGGCCGCTCGCCCGGAGCCGCCGAAGGCACCCGTCGCGGCTCCGAAGCCGGCGGCCGCGCGCGACCCCGATGCGTGCCCGTCGTGCGGCCGCAAGAACCCCGGCCGCCCCGGCGCGCGGTACTGCATGGTGTGCGACAACACGTACTGACCACCCCGAGCGGTTTCGAGTTCCGAGTTTAACGTTTCGAGTTGCGGACGCGCGGCTCACGACTCGAAACGTTAAACTCGGAACTCGAAACTTCACTCCCCGGAGCCGCTCAATGCCCGCGCCGAAGCTGCTCGCCGCACTCCCGAAGCCGGTGCTGTTCGGCCTGTACGGGGCCGCCGGCGGGTTGCTCGGCGCGCTCGTCTTCGGCGAACTCCTCTGGTACCTGCTCCGGCCGCCGGTCGCGACGGCCGCCGCCCCCGAGCCGCGGGTCGCGGTCGCCGCGGCGAGGGACGTCGAGGTGTTCGTGGACGGTCGGAACGCGCTCCCCGTGCAGGTCGCCCGCGGCGACTTCACCGGCCCCGTCTCGGTGAGGCTCGACGACCTGCCCCAGGGCGTGACCGCCGCCCCCGTCACCATCCCGGCCGACAGGACCGAGGGCGAGGTGCTCATGGTCGGAGGGCGGGGCGCGGCCGCGGTCACCAAACCGGTGCGGCTCGTCGCCGAGGCATCGGCAAACGGGAGGACCGCGACCGCCGACGCGGTGGTCAACGTGAAGGTGTGGAACCCGCCGAAGCCGCAGGCCGACATCGTGTTCGTGCTGGACGTCACGTCGAGCATGCAGTGGGCCATCGACGACCTGAAGAACGGCATCGGCACGTTCGGCGACGCGCTCGCGAAGGCCCGCATCGACTACCGGCTCGCGCTGGTCACGTTCCGCGACGTTGCGGTGCCCGGCGAGAAGGTCGAAGTGGCCGAGTTCAGGCCGGGCGAGGCGTTCACCGGCGACGAGGCGGTGTTCCGCGAGAAGGTCGGCAGGTTCGTCGCGTCGGGCGGCGGGGCCGACGTGCCCGAGAGCAGCCTCGAAGCCGTGGCCGAGGCGACGAAGTTGCCGCTGCGGAAGTCGGCGACCAAGGTGGTGCTGCTCATCACCGACGCGCCGCCGAAGGTCGCCGACCAGGGCGGCCGGCACAGCGACGCCGCGATCCCCGCCGCGGTGCAGCGGGCGGCGCAGCTCGTGCGGGCGGCCGGCGTCGACTCGGTCCACCTCGTGGTGCAGCGGTTCGACGAGGACGACTACCGGCCGCTCATGCTCGCCGGTGCGGACAAGTCCGGCGGCAGGACGTTCAACCTGACCGACGTAGTCCGCGGCGACGAGGGGTTCGACCCGATCCTCGCGACGTTCGGCACGGCGGTCACCGAGGCGGCCCGCGCGAAGGTGCCCGAGAGCCGGCCGCAGGTGCCGACCCGCGGCGCCGCGCCAGTGCTGGGCGTGAAGAGCCTGCAGTCGGGCGAGCAGTCCGCGGCCGGAAGCGAGGGGAAGGTGGTGCTCCGCAGCGGCGTGTGGGCCGGGGCGATCGCGGCGCTCGTGTGCCTCGCGCTGCTCGCCGGTCAGCACCACTACTTGCGGGGAACCCTCCCGGCGCTCGGCGGCGTCCTCGCGGGGCTCGGCGGCGGGCTGGTCGTCGGGTTCATCGGCGGCGCGGCCGGCCAGGGGCTGTACCTGTTTGCGCCACAGGGCAGCGTCCTCGGTCTGGTCCTCCAGGTGCTCGGGTGGACGCTGCTGGGCGGGCTCGCGGGGGCCGGGCTGTCGCCGTTCATCCCGAACTTGAAGTGGACCCTCGGGCTCGCCGGCGGCGCGATCGGCGGCGCGGCCGGTGCGGCGGGCTACCTCGCGGTCTCCGCGGCGGGCGGCGAGGTCGCGGGCCGGCTCGTCGGCGGGCTGCTCCTCGGGTTCTGCATCGGGCTGATGGTCGCGGTGGTCGAGGCCGCGTTCCGCCGCGCCTGGCTCGAAGTGCGGTTCGGGGCCCGCGAGACGATCACCGTCACGCTCGGCCCGGAGCCGGTGAAGATCGGCGGCGACGCGAAGCTCTGCACGGTCTGGGCGCGCGGCGCGGCCCCGCTCGCTTTGCGGTTCTTCGTGCGGGATGGTAGTGTGGTGTGCGATGATGCCGTGATGAGGCGCGAGACGGCGGCGGCCGACGGGTTCTCGAAGGAGGTCGGCAACGTGACGGTGACGGTCCGCACCGGGTCGAGCGCGGTCGCGGCACCGCCCGCCCCGCGACCGGCGGCCCCCGCCCGCCCGGAGCCGGCGCGGCCGAGGCCCGCGGACGACGACTACGACGCGCTCCCGATGCCGATGAGTCCCCCGCCGCCGGCACCCGCGAAGGAGCCGCCGAAGCCCCCCGCGCCGCCGGTGCCCCAGGCCGGGGGACCCGCGCCCCCCGCGCGCCCGAAGCCGCCGGTGCCGGCCGCGCCGCCGAGGCCGGGACTCGGGGGGCTCACGCCCCCCGCTCGCCCGGAGCCCGCCGCGCCGGCCCCGAAGCCGGCCGCGCCCGCCGCGCCGAAGGGCCCGGACGCCTGCCCGATGTGCGGGCGGGTGAACCCCGGGAAGCCGAAGCAGCGGTACTGCATGGTCTGCGACAACACGTACTGACGCCCCCACGCACTGGGGTTCCTACAATGGCTCCGCCCCACGTCACCCGCTTCCCGGCACTTGCCATGCGATATCTGTTGTTGCTCGCGCTCGCCGCCGCTCTCGCGGGCTGTTCCAAGAAGAAGCCCCCCGAGCCGGCCGACCCGGACGCCGCTTCGCAGAGGGACGACCCGCCCGGCGACAGCACCGCGAAGGACCGCGCGTACTGGCTCACCGCGCTGAAGAGCAGGGACGCCGCCACCCGCCGCGAGGCCGCCGACGAACTGGTCGTGTGGGTGGGCACCGACCCGGAGACGGTCGCGGCGCTGCTCGACATGCTCAAGGACCGCAGGACCGACGGTGCCGGCCGCACCATCCCCGGGCAGATCAACAGCACCCGGCAGCAGGCGGCCGACGTGCTCTACCGCGGCGGGCCGAAGGGGCAGGCGGCCCTCAAGGAGAAGGGCGTCGCCGCGCTCCGCGAGGGGCTCGCCGACCCCGACCCGGTGATCCGCGAGCACTCGGCGTTCACCCTGGGCTCGCTCGGCACCCTGGCCCAGCCGGCCGTGTCCGACGTCCTCAAGCTCTGCAACAGTTCCGACGCGAACGTCCAGAACGCCGCGTTCGACGCGCTGCGGAACATCGGCGGGGGCGACCCGGTCGAGCTCTCGGCCCTGCTCAAGAGCTCCCGGGCCGACGCGGCCCGGCTCGTGGCCGAGCAACTGGCCCGGTTCCCCGCCATTCCCCCCGAGGCGGTGCCGAACCTCGTCGCCGGGCTCAAGAGCGGTCGGTCCGCGGCCGTCCGCACGGCGTGCGCCGCGGCGCTGGCCCGGGTCGGCCCGGCCGCGGCCCCGGCGGTCGACCCGCTCGTCAAGGCGATCACCGACCACTACCCGAAGGAGGCCGACGCCGCGACCGCCTACGAGCCCGGGTCCGAGGTCGCGTACTGGAACGCGCTGGCGGCGATCGGCGCGCCGGCCGCCGGCCCGACCGCCGGGCTCCTGGCGCACACCAACCCCCACGTCCGCACGGCCGCGGCCAAGACCCTCGGCGAGATCGGCGCGCCGGCCAAGGCGACCGCCTCGAAACTCAAGGAGCGGCTCGCGGACGACTTCGGCAGCGTCGCCATCGAGGCCGCGGTCGCGCTGTGCCGCATCGGGGCCGAACAGGACGCCGCCGTCGCCCTCGTCAAGCGGGCGATGGACCTCGACAACAGCGTCGCGCAGGCGGCCATCGAGGCGATCCCGCGGATGGGCGCCGCGGGCAAGGACCTCGTCCCCGCGGCGCTGGCCAAGCTCGCGAGCGAGAACCCGTTCGCCCGGTACGCGGCGGTCGGCGTGGTCGGCACGCTCCCGCCCGAGGAGGCGGCGAAGTACGCGGCCGACCTCGGCGCCCTGGCCGGGGACAAGGGCACCGGGGCCGGGGCCGACACCGAGACCCGCGCGGCCCGCGACATCCGCCAGCAGGTCGCCGTGGTCCTCCTGAAGCTCGGCCCGGCCGCCGCGCCCGCGGCCCAGGGGCTGGGCCGGGCGATCCCCAAGGAGACCGACGCCGCGCTCCGCGACCAGTTCGTCGAGGTGCTGCTCGCGATGGGCGAGGCCGCCCGGCCGGCGCTCCCGGCGCTGCTCGACCTCGCCGCCGATTCGTCCCTCGCGCCGGACCGCCGGGCGCACCTGTTCGACGTGCTCGTCGCCATCGCCCCGGGCGCCAAGGAGCTGCCGCCGCTGCTCGTCAAGGCGGCCGGCGAGGTCGGGTCGGCGACCCGGTTCCTCGCCGTCGCGACAATGGCCCGCCTCGACCCGGTCCCGACCGACGTGCTCGCGAAGCTGGTCGCGATGGCGACCACCGACCCGAAGACCCCCGCCCGGGTCGCGGCGATGCGGTCGCTGGCCGCCGCGGGAGCGAAGGCCAAGCCGGTCCGCGGCGACCTGGAGCGGATCGCCGGCGGGACCATCCCCGAGTTCGCGCTCTACGCCCGGGTCGCGCTCGCGGGCATTGACGGCGACGCGACCGCGGTGGCCGCCGACGCGCGGGCCGCCCTCGCCGACAAGAACGCGCAGGTGCGGCTCGCCGCGGCCGACGCGCTGTTCCTCCTCGGCCCGACGCCCGCGGACCTCCCCGCCCTCCAGCGGCTGCTGGGCGAGCGGAGCGACTCGGTGCGTGAGGCCGCCGCCCGGTGCGTCGGGAAGCTCGGCCCGGCGGGCAAGGACGCGGTCCCGCAACTCATCCGCATGCTCGACGACAAGGACGCGGCCGTCCGGGGCGCCGCCGCGACGGCGCTGGGCGACGTCGGCCCCGCCGCGAAGGACGCCGCGGACCGCCTGAAGCAGCTCAAGGGCACGGGCACCGGGCGGAAGGGCGACACCGGCGACCCGCTCGCCGGCCCGGCCGCCGCGAAGGCGCTCGAGAAGATCCTCGGCAAGCCGAAGAAGTGAGCCGCGGGGTGGCGCTCTCATTGTCTCGGCGCGGGTGCGCCACCCCTCGCCGATGAACTCCAACTTCGCCAAATCATCATAATTATTGCGGACAAATTTGTATCAGATTGATGCAGGTAATTGCCGCGCCTGTGATTGTGGCCATTCTCTCACCGGCACGATTGGGTCGTTCAAGTGCGATAAATCGCGTCGCCATCCGCTCCTGTGTGGTGTGAAGATTCCGGTTTTGCGGAACTTACCTTGACGCGGTGTCGCCCAATAACACGGTTGTCGTGACTTGATACTTGTGTGATGGCTTTACCGCGACTCGCACCACACGGACGCCGCCCCAGGCTCGCGAAGCTCCTCGCCCGCCTCCGCGAAACAATCGCCCCCCTTGAACGTCGGCCGCTCCGGTGGCTGCCCCTGGTTGTCGAGGGGCTCGAAGACCGCACCGTGCCAACGGCGATCCCGGTAACCGGCCCGAACGGCGGGGCGTGGGTGAAGATCGACACGATCACCGTCTCGACCCGGACCCACCAGACTGCGACGACATCAGCCTGCACCCTATCGATTTATTGATCCCTCGCTCCTGTTTAGGTAAATGTATGGAAGTACCAAGAAGTTTTTTGCACTGACGAGTGCAGCCCGATGCTTGGTTTGATATCCAGGGAGGGAACTGGCAATGCTCCGTGCTATTGTTGGGCTTGCGTTGGCTGGACTGATCGTCGTCAACGTAAGCGTATCGGCTCCTGTTCCTACTCATTTGCTTTCAAAAGAAGCCTCGCTCTACTATCCAGTTCGACCAGTCGCAAAATGGGTTTATCTGGTAGATCGAAAGGGACTAGCTGGAGCCGATGAAGTGGTCCAAGGAGTTGGCACAGTTAGACAGGTTGATGGCGGGCATTTGATTACAGTTTCCACCCACCGACTTTGGAAGCTACCTGTTGTTGACAAGAGAATCTTAGTCACTGGCGGCGGCTTGACTCAGACCGATAGCTACAGCGGCAAGTTGACTGTTCCGTATTGCTTGTTAAAGGTTCCCTGTAAAAAAGGCGACACTTGGGAGAACGACTGCTCGAACGACTTGTCCATTCAGCAATGGGTGCGCACTGTCATCGGCACAGAAGAAGTCGAGGTTCCCGCAGGGAAGTTCACGGCAATTCGAGTTCGCTCGGTGCTTGTATCGAAGCCACGGCAACAGGGTGGCCTTTGTATGCCCGGTCTGGACATCAGCTCTGAAGAGTGGTACGCCCCTGGGGTCGGAGTTGTGAAAGTCGATCGCAGTGGCCTTGCGCCGAATTGGGTGTTGAAGTCCTTTACGCCGTGATGATCACTTCCGGTCGGCGATGACCTGATCCAGGACTTGCTTTACCGCGTCGGCGTCGGTCGCGCCGACGCCGGTGTACTGCCGCCGCGCGCCGTTGCCGCTGATCGGCACCGTCGCCCGGAACGTCGACTCGCCGCCCTCGCGGACCAGCGAGCGGTCGGCGCGGCTCACCCCGTACTTCGTCAGTTCCGCGAAGAGCGGGTCGAGGGCCGGGGCGGTCGGCTCGGCGTCGCCCGCCGGCACCACGCCGCCGGCCTGGCGCAGCGGGACGCGGTTGTCGGGCGGCGTGTCGATCCGCAGCTCTTCGGGGTCGTGGTTCTTGCCGGCCAGCGACGCTGGCGAGCTGGTCGGGCCGGGGTTGAACGAGCCGCGGAACCGGTCCGGGTCGTCGGAGTACCCGGCCCCGCTGCGGGCGGTCGGCGTGGTGAGCGGGTCGCGGCCTTTTGTGGCGCGGTCCGGCAGCGGGACGTTCTGGGGCGGGATGCGGCTCGGGCCGTACACGAGCGGGTCGCGCTGCTTCGGGGTGCCGCCGCTGCCGACGGAGCCGCCGTTGCCGTCGCGGGACTTGCACCCGGACAGCGCGAGCAGCCCCACCAGCCCGGCGGCGACCGCCCGGCGGACGAGGGTTCGGCGTTGCGGGTTCGGCACCGTCATCTTGACCCGCCTCCGTGGGCGACTACACCAGCGAGAGGTTCACCGGCACAGTCCACCACCTACACTCTCACCGACCGGACGCCCGCGGTCCACCTCCGGAGGGCGGAAACTGCCTCCCGGCGGCCTGCGGCGGGTGGGGCGGTTCCCGGTGGGAAAACTTTTCCGACGACATAACCAGGGCGAGGGGCGGGTTCAATGGCGGTTTTCCGGATCGCGGTCATCGGCGGCGACGGCATCGGGCCAGAGGTGATCGACCAGGCCATCCGCGCGGCCGAGGCGGCCGCACGCAAGCACGACGGGGCCGACCTCCAGTGGAACCGGCTCCCGTGGAGCACCGCGTACTACAAGAAGCACGGCCGCATGCTCCCCGAGGACGGGTGGGAGCAACTCAAGCCCCACGACGCCATCCTGTTCGGCGCTGTCGGCGACCCGAGCGTGCCCGACAAGATCACCGTCCACGAGCTGCTGCTGCCGATGCGGCGGAAGTACGACCAGTACGTGAACCTGCGGCCGGCGTACCTGTTCGCCGGGGTGCCCTGCCCGCTCGTCGGCAAGAAGCCGGGCGAGATCGACATGCTGGTGTTCCGCGAGAACACCGAGGGCGAGTACGCGCCGGTCGGCGGGAACCTGTACCCCGGGACCGAGCACGAGATCGCCGTGCAGACCGGCATCTTCACCCGCCGCGGGTGCGAGCGGATCCTGCGGGCGGCGTTCGAGACGGCGCAGAAGCGGCCCCGCAAGAAGCTCACGAGCATCACGAAGTCGAACGCTCAGGTGTGGGGTCTCGGCCTGTGGGACGACGCCTTCGAGGCGGTCCGCAAGGAGTTCCCGGGGGTGCAGAGCAGCTCGCTGCTCGTGGACGCGGCCGCGATGGACTTCGTGCGCAAGCCCGAGGCGTTCGACGTGGTCGTGGCGAGCAACCTGTTCGGCGACATCCTGACCGACCTGAGCGCCGCGGTGACCGGGAGCATCGGCCTCGCCAGCTCCGCGAACATCAACCCGACGCGGAAGTTCCCGAGCATGTTCGAGCCGGTCCACGGCAGCGCCCCGGACATCGCCGGGAAGGGGATCGCGAACCCGATGGCAGCGGTCCTGAGCGCGGCGCTCATGCTGGACCACTTGGGCCTCGCGAAGAGCGCGGACGCGGTGCGGGGCGCGGTGAGCAAGGTGCTGGGCGAGGCGAAGGTGCTGACCCCCGACCTCGGCGGCAAGCACACGACCACCGACATCGGCGACGCCGTGGTCCGAGCCATCGGGTAATGGAGTAAGAAGAGAGTGATCCACAGATTACGCAGAAGACACAGATTTTCGGACAGAAGACCCCGGCTGATCTCTGACTTCTGTCCTCTGATTTCGAATCTGTGTCTTCTGCGTAATCTGTGGATCACTCTCTTCTGGTTTTCACAGGGGCACGAATGCCGACCGGTCCGCAGATCATCCTGACGCTCAAGGTACTAGTCGCAGCGGTGACGGTGCTGCTCGTCGCGTCGCTCGTGGCGCTGGTGCTGAAGAAGCCGCGGCTGCACGGGCGGATCAACACCGTGTTCTTCGCGCTGACGATGGCGACCGTCATCGGGTTCGAGGCGCTGCTCCAGTTCGTGAACGTGTCGGCGACGTTCACCCCCGAGGCCCGCGAGGCGCTGCGGGTCCACCTGTGGTTCTCGGTCCCGTCGGCGGTGCTGCTGCCGGTGATGCTGGTCACCGGGCGGACCCGGCGGAAGTCGGTTCACGTTGCGTTCGGGGTGGTGTTCGCTATCCTGTGGGCCGGCACGTTCGTGACGGGCGTGTTCTTCCTCCCGCACAACTGACGCCGCACGGCGAGCCGGGAGCGTCAGCGACCGGAGCAACGTGAAGCAAAAGACTCCGGTCGCTGACGCTCCCGGCTCGCCGAGGTCGAAACCTTCTCTCGAAGACGACCGCCATGTCGGCCGGCACCCACCCCGACGACCCGCTCCCGATCCCGCTCCCGGACCTGTCGGGCGAGTGGGAACTCGACGCCGAGCCGCTCCTGGAGCCGGACGCGGAACCCGAGCCCGAGCCCGTCGCTCCCGCACCCGCACCAACTCCCGAACTGGCCGCGCCGCCTGCCCCGACTCGGGGGGCTGCCCCCCCCCGCTCGCCCAAGTCCGACGCCACCCCGCCGAGCCCCGAGCAGATCGTCGAGGCGATGCTGTTCGTCGGCGGGCACCCGCTCACGGCCGACGCGGTGTGTGCGGCGGTCCGCGGGCTGACACTTGAGGGGTTCGGTGCGGCGATCGACGCGCTCACCCGCCGCTACCGCGAGCAGCGCCGGCCGTACGCGGTCCTGCCGCGCGAGGGCGGGTTCGTCCTCGGAGTCCTACCCAAGTACCGCGGGCTGCGGGAGCGGCTGTTCGGCGGGCCGCGGGAGGCGCGGCTGAGCCAGCCGGCGCTCGACGTTCTGTCGGTCGTGGCGTACCGGCAGCCGGTCGGCAAGGCGGAAGTGGACGCGATCCGCGGCACCGACTCGGGCGGCATCCTGCGGCAACTCGTGCGGCTCGGGCTGATCGCCGTGCAGCACCGCGGCGAGGCGACGACGCCCGAGGTGCGGTACGGCACGACCCCGCGGTTCCTGACCGTGTTCGGCCTCGCAACGCTCGACGACCTCCCGCGCCTCGGCGACACGGCGCAGGTGTGAGTGGTGAGTGTGAGTGTGAGTGAAGTGCGGCGCGGTGGTTTTGTCTTCTCTCGCACTCACACTCGCACTCAACACTAGCGGGCCGCGAACACGACCTTCTTCGCGGCGCGGTCGATGCCGACGAGGCCGCCGGTCTTCGGGTCGGTTCCGATCCCCTGGCCGGGGAACGGGCACGTCAGCGCTTCCAGTAGCTCCAGTTCCTTCCCGTCCTTCGGCACCTTCAGTCGGTACAGCACCTTGAAGTGGTGGTGCGTCACCAGAAGGGTGGCGCCGTCGAACACGCCGCCCGACGCGCTCATCTTGTCCCAGTCGTCCACGACCGCCTTCGGGAACGTCCAGCGCCGATCTTCTTTGAATCCGTCGGAGTAGCGGATCAACAGCGTCTTCGCGTTGTCGGCCCCGTAGTGCGCGAAGCAGCACCACCAGTGCTTGCCGTCGTGGACGTTCCACACCAGGCTCCCGGGCGGGTTCTTGAACTCGTGGAACACGGACAGCGTGTTCGCCTCGGGATCGAAGACTCGGATGTCACTGGTCTCGGGCGTCTTCGGGTAGTTCGAGTGCGCGCAGTACACCTTGCCGCCGAGCACGAACGCGCTGTTCAGGTGCGTCGCGCCGCCGGCGCTGCCGATCAGCTTGCCGGTCGCGCGGTCGTAGGCCGCGACCGTGGTGCTGCTGACGGCGAACACGCGCGTCTCGTCGGCCGCGGCCGCCTGCGTGGCGTGGTCCGACTTCCGTTCACCGGTCGCCTTCCACCCGGGCTTGAGCGTCAGCTGCGATTCGCCAGTTGCGGCGAACCCGATCAGGACGAGCGCGAGGAACATGGGCGGGCTCCGGGAACTGGGCTTTACGCGGCACGCAGAGAAGCTATCGTTCCGCCCGACCGACCGGAAAGGACTCCGGCCGATACTCCGCACGGAAGCGGGTTCGATATGCGCAGATCTGCCCTGTGGGTCGGGGTGCCGGTGACCGTCGTCGCCGGCGTCGCCCTCTGGTTCACCCTCGTGCCGGGCCGCTCCGGCGCGGGGTGAACCCCCGTGGGCTGCGGCCCCATCGTCGGCGGTCCGCCGACCTTCGACCCGTACTCGCAACCGCGACCGTTCGCTACCCCCCAGCCGTACTACCCGCAACCGCAAGCGTACCCGCAGCCGCGGCCCCAGCCGCGCCCGGTGGCGGTGCAGCCGCAGCCGAGGCCGCAGCCGCGCCCGCAGCCGAAGCGGGTCGAGGTGCTGCCGGACCCGGACCCCGAACCGGTCGCGGTGCGGCCCGTTGCGGTGCCGCCGCCGGAACAACTTGGCATCCGCGTGGCCGCCCCCGGGGTGGTCGTTCCAGCGCCCGACGCGCTGGGGATCACACTGAACTGAGAACACGCCCGCGGGTCGCGACCCGCGGGCGTGTTCACTTCACAAGCTCGAGCACCGCCCACAGCGACGGGTCCTCGGCGAACGGGAAGTCCCAGTTCACGCCGAGGAACTGGTCGCCGAGTTCCTGGTCGCGGACGACGTAGGACACGCCGAGCCGCGGGTGCTCCTGCGGGTCGAACCCGTACAGCGCCGCGGCCGGGATGAACGCTTCGAGCCGGTACCCGCCCTTGACGCGCGCGCCGCGGAACAGCACGTCGCCGAGGTTCGCCGCCGGCGCGTCCTGCTGGGCGCGGTTGATCTTGAGCTGCGCGACGAACGGCTCGTCCTTGTCGGCCCCGCCGCCGGCCGCGAGGAACAGGAAGTGGTGGCAGTACCGGCTCGCGCGGTGGCCCGCCCGCGAGTCGCGCGTGTCGAGCAGCAGCCACAGCCCGTCGCTTGACTTCGGCTGCGCCGCGTCGCCGATCGCGGCCTGCTCCTTGCCCCGCACTTCGACCTGTACCGCGAGGCCGAAGTCGTTCCACGCGAGCCGCACGTCGGCGAAGTTGGTCTGCTCGTCGAGCGCCGCGAAGTTGTCGATGCGTGCTGATTCGGGAAGGTCAACGAGGTGGTCGTGCGCGTCAGTGTCCTGCGGGACGCCCTTGACGTACGGGCACGGGTGCGCGACGCGGACGAGGAAGCGGTTCGGCACGATCGGCGGCATGGCGCGAGTCCCTCCGTGGCGCGGGCGGTGCCGTTACGATAGCCGGACCGTGAACACGCGACCACAGGGGGCGAAAGGGCCGGGGTCAGTCGCCCGTGACCTCAAGTACCCCGCTCGGGCCGTCGAGGACGACCCTGTAGCGGCTCAACACGTCGCGGCCGACGGTCTACATACCCCCCCCGCTACGATCGACGTGCGGGGAGAGGATGTTGACGACCCGCGGCGGCTTGTCGGTCACCAACCGTACCAGGATCTCGACGTAACCGAACGTCTTGTAGGCTTCCTGCGCGACGGCCAGTTTGTCCGTGCCGGAGCCGACGACCCGCCCCTCGTGAACCGCGACGTACTGGTCGCGGTGCGTCTTCAACAACTCCGGCAGCAGCCGCAAAACTGCCTCGTACTCGGCGTCCCACTTGGTCCGCGGCTGCGGGAGGCCGAGCAGCGGCGCTTCGAAGATCGGAACCGGAGTCATTGTCGTCACCCTCCCACCGGGTCCACGAAACGGTTGCGGGTCGCCCAGTTACGGTATCAGTCGGCCCAGTTCCCGAGCTTCAGACCGGGCACGTTCGCGTAGTCCTTGACGTTGCGGGTCACGAGCGTCGCGTCGTGGGCCAAGGCGATGCACGCGATGAGCAGGTCCGGACGACCCGCGTTCTTCAGTTTCTTGTTCTTGAGGAGAACATCGAATCGGTCGGCGGCTCCGCGGGTGACCGGCAGGATACCGAACGGTTCCAGGGAGGTTTCGGTGCGGCGCAACAGGTCGTAAAGGGCCAGGACCGCGGGTCCGTCTGCTGCGGTCGTGATGGCGTTGAACCGCCCGCGTAGAACCTCCACCCGAACAACGGCCGGCACGGCCACCGTGTGTTCGTTCGCCGCGATCACCTCGGCGTACCGGGCCGTCACGCGCGCGTGACCCTTGACCAGGTGCGAGAAGATGTCCGTGTCCAGCGCGAAGGTCACGTGCCTCCCCCGACGGGGTGGCGCTTCCGCTCGCGGTAAATCTCCTCGACCATCGCGTCCAGCGAGTCGTCGTCGGCCAGACACCCGGCAACGGCGAGCATCCTCTCCTTCGACGACAGGTGGCTCACCGGCTCAGGTGGTCGTTCGAAGTCACTGCCCGAGAGCCAAAGCTTGAGAGCAGACCGGAGGAAGCGCCACTCACCCTCTGCGACGCGGCCCGGAAGGCGCCCGCTGAGCGCGAGGCGCTGAACGACGGGTTCGGAGTACCGCAAGAACGCAGCCGCTTCCGGGAGCGTGAGCACCTCGGGCGGCGCGGCGGGCCCGTTCGTAGTCGGCTTCGGTGGTTTGGTGGCCTTCGGCATGGTTCAGTCCCCGTGCGGGTGGTCCTCCGCCACCGGCGCGGCGACCGGCGGGTTCAGGAGGCTGCGGGCCAGCACATGGTTCGCGGGCACAGCGGCATCTCGGGGGTGGTGCGTTCAGTCGGCCCAGTTCTCGAGCTTTAGTCCGGGGATCGCACTGTAATCTTTGGTGTTGCGAGTTACCAGCACTGCATCGTGCAGCAAGGCAATACATGCGTTTAGAAGGTCAGGTACGTCCATATTTCGTGCGGCCTTAGTCCGACGCAGTTCAGCAAAGCGTGCTGCGGCGTCGCCGTCTAATGGGATGACACGAAATTGAGTTAGAAATTCTTCGGTCTGCTGAAGACGAGATTGCATTTGAATAATTGCGTCGGGCATGGTCGCCTTCAGCAACCCGTCCAGGCGCCCGCGCAACATTTCGGCTCGCGTGACCGTGGTAATGAACTCGGAAAGTGGGGCAGCGAGCCGCCGTTCGCGGACACGCGGGTTACCATAAAACAAAAGTGTAAGTATATCTGTGTCGATGAGAATCATGGAGCTTCGTCCTTTTGGGACGGATTCTCGACTTCTTGCTTCCGTAACGTGCGCATCCGCTTGATGAATTCTTCGGCCTCGACGCTTGCCACCTCGCCCCAAGATTCAGCTGCAACGGATGTGCGCCACTCATCTTTTGGGAACGAACCATCTTCGACCCAACCACCGGGCTGGCGGACACGGCGTCCACAGTCTACTCCCGACAGCCAGTTCAACACCGTGCTACGGAGGAATCGCCATTCGCTGCCGATGAGGCGCCCCGGAATATCGCCCCGAGCAACAAGTTGACGGACTGCAGGTTCGGAAACTCGGAGGAGCAGCGCGAGGTCGCCGAGGGTCAGAATCTCCTGGGGAGTTTCAGGTGTGCGGGCAGCGTGAGTCAGAACCTCGTTTGCCAGGGCCAACGAGACCCGTGCAAGTGATTCAACTGAACCTGGTGTTTGGTGCTGCATCTCTCCGGTCTCCCAAAGTGCGGCGGTATTACTGTACGGTTCAGTCGCCCTGGGGATGGAGATTGGCGGCGACCGGCGGGTTCAGGAGGCTGCGGGCCAGCACCTCCTTCGCCCTGTCGAACTCGGGCTGCCACAGGATCTCGGGCCGGCCGTACTTCATGCAGTCGCGGACCTTCTCCAGCGTGTTCCGGGCCATGTGCGGGCACTTGTTGCACGCGCACGACACCCCCGGCACGCCCAGGAACGTGTGCCGCGGGTGCCGCCGCTGCAGGTCCCACATCATGTTCGCCTCGGTCGCCACCAGGAACGTGGTCGGGTCCGCGAACGTGGCGACGTGCCTGATCATCGCCTCGGTGCCGCCGGCGAAGTCGGAGTGCTCCAGCACGTTCCGCGGGCACTCCGGGTGCGCGATCGTCACCGCGGCGGGGTGCTGCCTCTTCATCTTCAGCAGGTCGCCGACGCTGAAGATTTCGTGGACCATGCACGACCCGTCCCACAGGATCATGTCGCGGCCGGTCAGGTCGCGGAGGTACGCCCCGAGGTGCTTGTCGGGCACGAACAGGATCTCGTACCCGGGTGGCACCTTGTTCCGCACCACGTCCTCGGCGTTGCCCGAGGTGACGACCCAGTCGGACAGCGCCTTGACCTTCGCGGAGCTGTTGATGTAGCACACGGTCTGGAACGTGCGGCCGTTGGCCCGGAGCCGCTCCTGCTCGCGGGCGAGCTTGTCGGCCGGGCACGCGTCGACGAGGCTGCACCCGGCCGCGAGGTCGGGGAGCAGCACCTTCTTGGCCGGGTTGAGCATCTTGGCCGTCTCGGCCATGAACAGGACGCCGCAGAACACGATGACGGGGGAGTCGACCTTGGTGGCCTCGCGGGCGAGCTTGAGGCTGTCGCCGGTGACGTCGGCGAGCGCCTGGACCTCGCCCTCCTGGTAGTAGTGGGCGAGGATCGTGGCCCCGATGCGCTTCTTCAGGTCGAGGATTTCGGCGGAGACGTCGTCGAGAACGGCCGGCATGGCGCGGCTCCCTTGTTTTTAGTGTGGCGGAGGGTGAACCCACACAAATTGTTCGCAGCCATTGTACGCGCCGGCGGCCGGGCGGCCGGCAAATCGCGGCCGCCGGCGGGGCGCGGGGGCGGGGCGGGGCCCGCGGCGCGGGCGCTACGGCACCAGTTCCTTGAACCGCGCCTCGTCCACCTCCTCGACGCGGGCGGTCCCGGCGTACACGACGAACCGGCGGCCGCCCACCGCCTCCTGTTCGAAGGCGACGACGGGGCCGTCCGGGATCTTGCCCGGGTGGGCGCCCTTGGCCGGTGGGACCGGCAGGCCGTACCGGACGACGATCGGGCCCTGCGTCCGGGGCGACTTCAGCAGCACCGCCGGGACGGTGATCGGCCCGCCGTCACCGGCCGGGAGCGACGCGCCGAACGCGTTCATCTCCTCGAGGTTCGCGGGCGCGCGGCCCTTCTTCTCGGCGAACAGGGCGTAGAGCTTCTGGACGCCGGTCAGGCGGGTCTGGGTGATCGTCCCGTCCATGGTCACGGCTTCCGGGGGTGGGCGGGAGCACCCCGCAGCCAGGACACACGCCAGCACCACGAGCCCGGTCCCGCTGGGGGAGGTCGTCACGTCGGGTCTCCTCGTCTGTGGTGGGGGCGCCGCGCCAGACCGAATCGCAGGGATTCGTTTCCTTGTTGGTGGGGCAGGCATTCGTGCCTGCCTCCGGACGCCTTCGGAGGCAGGCACGAATGCCTGCCCCACCAAGAGCAACTGATCCACGCGATTCGGCGTCAGTCCCGCCAGGCCGGGTCGATCGGGGCCCCGTCCTGCCAGAACGCCATCGATTCGTAGACCCCGCGGGGGACCCCGTAGCGGAGGCTCCGGACCGCGCCGTCGGCCCAGAGTACGGGCATGGCGCCCGGGTGCGGGGAGCCCGTGATTCGGTTGCTGATGGAACAGTTCTTCTGAAAGTTGTGGTGGTCCCGGTTCGACCACGGGGAGCACCCGTTGTTGGCGTCCACCTGGTAGTCCCCTTCCGGGGTCGGATCGACCTGGTCGATTTGGGGGGAGGCCAGGTCGCGGGCGAAGCCGAGCAGGGCGGCCTGGTGGCCGTCGTCCCGGGACCCCGCCCAGGACGGGTTGTGGCCCATGGTCTGGGCCGACTGGCTGTAGCTCTGCGGGTCCATCCCCTTGTGGGCCAGGAGGAGCGAGTTGCTCGCCCCGTCCGCGGAGGAGACGTCGGCCAGCGTGACCCGCCGCCGGGCGCCCGGGTTGCTGACGTTGATGCTAATCACGTTGTACCCGGTGACCGGGATCGAGAAGATCGCCCGCCGGTTCTGGTCGCGGAACCCGACGTAGTCGAACCCGGCCCGGCTCGCGGACGCCGGGGACCGCCGGCTCGGGCACAGGTACACCGGAACGGGGAGCGTCCGGACCGCGTTCTAACCGATGTCCGTGCCGGCGGTCGCCGCGCCCTGGTCGTACACCGCCGACTGCTCCAGGTACGGGAGGATGCGGACCGTGTAGGGCATCGGCACGGTCCCACTGGTGGCGTTCTTCCGCTGCCGGTACCCGAACTCCGGGAGCGTCCCGAGCGTGTCGTGGTAGGCGTGCGCGGCGAGGCCGATCTGCTTGAGGTTGTTCTGGCACTTCGCGCGGGCGGCGGCCTCGCGGACCTTCTGGACCGCGGGCAGGAGCAGCCCGATCAGGATCGCGATGATCGCGATCACCACCAGCAGTTCGATCAGCGTGAACCCACGCCGATCGCGGTCGGGAGTCGGCGGCATGTGGCCTCCGGGAAGAGGGTGTCCCGGCAGACCCGCGGGCCGAGGGGCCGGAAGAGTGCGGGCTGCTCGGGGTCGGGACACGAGAACTTAAATCGAGAACAGAGAAAGTGAATTCAATCCTATGGCAGTGTATCAAGTATCCGGCCCGGCACAAGCCGCAGATTTTCGCGGCACGCGCCGCGCAGAAGTGCTACGCTGTGCGCTACGCCGCGGCCGCGCGGGACCCCTCCCTTCCCGCCCCCCGCGGCCCCGCCCGGCGCCCCGTGCGGCCCGCGTCCGACCAACCGGGCGCGGACCGAGCCGGCGATTCCGCGGCGGCGCACAGGTCCGGACGGTCACCGAGGCTCCCATGGCACCGCCCCGCCGCGCGGGCTTCACGCTCGTCGAACTCCTCGTCGCGATCGCCATCGTTGCGATCCTGATCGGCCTCCTGCTGCCGGCCGTGCAGAAGGTGCGCGGGGCCGCCGCCCGCGCCGCGTGCGCCAACAACCTGAAGCAGATCGCCCTGGCGTGCCACGCCTACGAGGCGGCGAACGGGTTCCTGCCCCCGGGCGGGATGGCCACGTTCAGCGCCGCCGCCGGCACCACGGACATGTCGAAGGGGAGCTGGGTCGGGTGCCTGGCGTTCGTCCTCCCGTACGTCGAGCAGGACGCGCTCCACAAGATGATTCCTGTGAACTGGAACCCGAAGACGCCGGTCGGTGCCCCGTGGTGGTCGTTCCCGACCGCCCAGCAGGCCGCGCAGGTGAAGGTCAAGGTGTTCCGGTGCCCGTCCGGAAACCTGGACGCGATCGAGGCCAGTTCGGCGGGGCTGTTGTACGCCGCGGTCGACGACGCCTCGGTCCCGGGGGAGTACCTCTGGTCCACCTACAACTTCATCGACGACCCCGTCAGGATGAAGCTGACGAGCTACCTCGCCGTTTCGGGCGTGTTCGGCACCTGCGAGCCGTCGACCCAGGGCGTCCTCGCCAACGGGTCCGCGGTCGCCCTCACCGCGGTGGCCGCCGGCGACGGGGCCAGCAACACGCTCCTGCTCGGCGAGTCGCTCAACACGTCGGCCGGGCCGGTGCCCGACTTCGGGTTCGGCTGGATCGGGGCCACCCCGGCCCCGGCGTGCTTCGGCCTGCCGGCACACGGCACCGAGCTGTGGGGCGACTGGGGCAGCAACCACAACGGGATCGTCCAGTTCGCGTTCGGGGACGGCTCGGTGCGGCAGCTCCGCACGTTCGGGTCCGACGAGGCCGACCCGCGGATGGCGGTGTTCCGGGCGC
This sequence comes from Gemmata sp., assembly GCF_051859125.1. NCBI lineage: Bacteria > Pseudomonadati > Planctomycetota > Planctomycetia > Gemmatales > Gemmataceae > Gemmata > Gemmata sp. Next base: position 22,480 of record NZ_JBHYGG010000179.1, on the reverse strand, counting down.
TGGCCGGGTACCGCGACGGCCAGCAGGTGGACGCCGGGGCCGTTGTGAACTGAGCCGCCCGTTCCTCCCTCCCCACGGTGCCCCATGCGCCGACCGCTCTGGTCGCTCCTCGCCGCGCTCGCGGCCGCCGGGTGCGGCGAGAAGCCACCCGACCCCGCGACCCTTCCCACGGTCCCCTCGCGCGTGCTCGTGCCGCAGAGGCACGACGGGAAGGCCGGCGAGCCGCCCGTGAAGAAGTCCCAGCGCGAGCCCGTGAAGATCGGCCACTGACCGGCCCACTCGCTGCCGGCCGCGGCGGGCCGTACAACACCCCGGCACCGCCGCGCCCCGTCCCCCCGGCACCCGCACATGCGCCACCTCGCCGCCCCCGTGCTGCTCGTCGCGGTCGTCGCCGCGGCGCTCGCCCTCGCCCTCGTGTCGGTGCGGTCCGGGCCGCCCGGCCCGCCGAGGGTGCGGCTCGCCGTGCTCGTCGTGTTCGACCAGATGCGCGGCGACTTCGTGGACCGGTGGCGGCCCCTGTTCGGGCCGGACGGGTTCGCCCGCGTGCAGTCGCAGGGCGCGTGGTTCACCGCGTGCCACTACCCCTACGCGCGGACCACCACCGGCCCCGGGCACGCCTCGATCCTCAGCGGCACGTGCCCGGACCGGCACGGGATCGTCGACAACGCCTGGTACGAGGGCGGGGCCACGGTGTACTGCGCCGGGTCGCCGCGGTACGAGTTCGTCCCGGCCCTCCCGCACCTCGCGGCCAGGAAGGGGGACGTGGGCAACCCGGACCGGATGCTCGCCGAGACGGTCGCCGACGCGCTCAGGGCGCAGCGGCCGGGGGCGAAGGTGTTCGGCCTGTCGCTCAAGGACCGGTCCGCGATCCTCCCGACCGGCAGGCGGCCCGACGGCGCGTTCTGGTTCGACCGCCGGTTCGTCACGTCCACGTACTACGCCGACCGCCTCCCACCGTGGGTCGAGCGGTTCAACGCCTCGGGCGCGGCCGACGCCTGGTTCGGCAAGGACTGGGCGCGGTCCCGCCCCGACCTGGACTACGCGAAGTGGAGCGGGGCCGACGCGGGGCCGGGCGAGGGGTCGGGCGTCCAGGTGCGCGAGGGCAAGGACAAGGTGTGGAAGCAGGGGGCCGAGTTCCCGCACCCGAACACCGGCGGGAAGGACAAGCCCGGCCGGGAGTACTACGACGCGCTGTCGAACTCGCCGTTCGGCAACGAACTCCTGCTCCAGTTCGCCAAGGAGTGCGTGACCGCCGAGGGGCTGGGCGCGGACGACGTCCCGGACCTGCTCGTCGTCAGCTTCTCGTCGAACGACCTGATCGGCCACACCTGGGGGCCGGACTCGCAGGAGGTGCTCGACGTCACGCTCCGCAGCGACGCGGTGGTCGCCGAGTTGCTCCGGTTCCTCGACGCGAAGGTCGGGGCCGGGAACTACCTCGTCGGGATCACCGCCGACCACGGGGCGTGCCCGCTGCCCGAGGCGTCGCGCGCCCGCGGGCTCGACGCGAAGCGGGTGGACCCGGGCGCGATCGTCGCGGCCGTCGACAAGCACCTGACGGCGACGTTCGGCCCGCCGGCGGCGACCGGCGACAAGAGGCCCGGGTGGTTCGCGGCGACGCCGGTCCCGTGGCTGTACTTCGACCCGAAGACGCTGGCCGTGGCCGGCACGAACCGCGAGGCGGCCGCCGCGACCGTGGCCGGGTTCCTCGCGACCTACCCAAGCGTCGTCCGGGCCTACACCCGCGCCGAGGTGGAGTCGCGGGCCCCGACCACCGACGCGGTCCTGGGGCTGGTGCGGCGGTCGGCGTACCCGGGGCGGAGCGGCGACGTGTTCGTGCTGATGCGCGAGTGGGACCTGCCGTCGGGCACCACCGGCACCGGCACCACGCACGGCTCGCCCTACGACTACGACCGGCACGTGCCGCTGATGGTGTTCGGCCCCGGGGTCTCCGGCGGCGCGTTCGCGGAGCCGACGACCCCGCAGGCGATGGCCGCGATCTTCGCGAAGTGGCTCGGGGTCCGCCCGCCGCGGAAGGCCGACTTCCCGCTCCCCGCGGCGCTGCGAGACAGGTGAGTGCGTTGATCGAACGTGTGGCGTCCGGCACTCCCCCGGACGCGGTGTGGCGAGCCACGTGTGCCCGAGGCGGGAACGGTCGCCGTGACGGGGCGCGTGTGGATTCGAGCAGGTGGCCGGGCGAACCCTGAGCGCCAGCGAGGGGGTAGCGCTACCCCCTCGCCGGCGTTCGCCCAAAATCGCCAGCCGCACCCCCCTGCCGCGAGTTGCCCTTGGTGCGGTTGCACAGGAATAGTACACTTGATATTCGCTCCCCAGGCGGACGGTATTCGGTGTCTTTCTGGCGAACGTTTCGGTGGCGATTACCCTGACTGGCAAGACACTCGGTTTGTGCTGCCCCCTGATTCTCTCTATACTGGGGGCGAATTATGACTTATCCTCAATGGATACGTAGCCCACGCGGACCCCAACCGGCAGTCCCATGCCCCCTCCGGTAACCAATACCGAAAGCGGTTCGCACCAACCGTACAGCAAGACCGCCGGAGCCGAGCCGCTGCCGGGCTACCGCCTCATGGAGCCGCTCGGCCGGGGCGGGTTCGGCGAGGTGTGGAAGTGCGAGGCCCCGGGCGGGCTCCACAAGGCCGTCAAGTTCGTCTCCGGCGCCGAGTCCGAGGACGGCCAGGGCGAGCGGCGGTTCGCGCAGGAACTCGAAGCGTTCCAGCAGATCAAGGCGATCCGCCACCCGTTCCTCCTCACCCTGGAGCGGGTCGAGGTCATCGGCGGCGAACTCATCATGGTGATGGAGCTGGCCGACCGCCAGCTCCAGGACCGGTTCCGCGAGTGCCGCACGTGCGGGCTCCCGGGCGTCCCCCGCGACGAGCTGCTCGCGTACTTCGCCGACGCCGCCGAGGCGCTCGACATGATCTCCGCGAAGTACGGGCTCCAGCACCTCGACGTGAAGCCGGCCAACCTGTTCCTCGTGTCCGGGCACGTCAAGGTCGGCGACTACGGCCTCGTCGCGCAGCTCAACCCGGACGGCCCGACCAGCGGGAACCGCGGGCTCACCCCCAAGTACGTCGCCCCCGAGGCGCTCCGCGGCGAGCCGTCGAACCGGTCCGACCAGTACAGCCTCGCGCTCGTGTACCAGGAGCTGCTCACCGGGACGTTCCCGTACAACGGGAAGACGGCGCAGCAGATCATGCTCCAGCACGTCTCGTCGAAGCCGGACCTGTCGGGCCTGCCCCCGGGCGACCAGCCGATCGTCCTCCAGGCGCTGTCGAAGGACCCCGAGCAGCGGTTCACCTCGTGCCTCGCGTTCGTGCAGGCGCTGCTGGGCGTGTCGAGCGCGACGGCGCTGCCGAACACCGGGATGGACGTGCGGCGGGCGCGGGTGCAGCGGTCGATGTCCGAGATGAACCTCCCGCCCGGGGAGGCGATGGCCGACGAGGTGGACACCGGGAACCGGTACCCGGTCGAGTCCACGCAGAACTTCACGCTCCCGGGCGGCGCGGCCAACGTCACCCGGCCCGGCGCGGCCGGCCGGCTCCCGGCCCTCGTCTCGACCAACCGCCGGCCCGGGTCGGTGATCCAGGCCCCGTCCGGCTCGCAACAGTCGAACGCCCGGTCCGTCCCGCAGCAGCCGCAGCCCACGGCCCCGCCCCCGTCGCGGTTCGCGGTCGTCCTCAACCCGATCAAGTCGGTCGTCCCGGTGGCCCGGCTCATCGGGATGCCGGCCCACGACTCGTCGCTGACCCCGCCCGACTTCGCGATGGCCGTGCTCGGCGAGGCGGCCGGCGGCGGGCACATCCCGCAGATGGCCGGCGACCTCGGCCGCCAAGCCGACGGCACCTGGATCTGCCGGTTCCCCAGCACCGTGCCGCTGCCCGTGGTGCCGATCAAGCTCGCCATCGTCCGCGACACGTTCCGGGTGAACGCCGAGCAGCCCGAGCCGACGCAGATCGTGTTCCGGCAGATGGTGACGAGCGGGTTCTTCAGCTCGCGGGCCGCGAAGAACTCGGGGTTCGAGGTGACCGTCCACCTGCCCCCGCCGGGCAAGGTGGTGGGCGAGATCGTCGTCACCGGGACCCTGTTCGGCACCCCGGACAAGGACTTCGCGCGGCAGGCGCAGGACGTGATCCCGCAGATGATCGCCTCGATCCGCCGCGAGCTGAAGAACGTGGACGACCGGCGGAAGCACCCCCGCATCCCGGGTACGTTCCCGATCACGCTGTACCCGATCCACGGCGACGGCGGGATCGACAACCCGGTGTACGCCCGGTGCCGCGACGTGTCGCTGGTGGGGCTGTCGGTCGCGACCGAGACCACGTTCAACACGAAGTACGCCTACGCCGCGTTCGAAGGGGTCGGCATCACCGCCGGCCAGACGATCCTGGTCCGCTGGGTCCGCACCCAGGTCGTGGACCGCATGTGCGTCTCCGGCGGCTACTACCGCACCGACCTGTAATCACCCCGCGCATCAGTGTTGAGCAACTGATTCGCGTCACTCACCCGAACCGACATTCCGTGTTCTTGGCTGCGGAGGCGCAGATGTCACAAGCGTTGCTTGATGGTTTCAACGCTGCGATGCTCAATATTTACGAGGCGGCCAAGCAACTCAAACCGCCGTACAGCGCCCCGCGGTTTTTACGGATGGTTCACGAGCACGGGGGCAAAGAGACAGCCGACCGATTGTTGGCCACTGGCGATCCGTCAGAGGGGTTCACACAGTTGTTCCTTCGCGGCAAGGACAACCTCCGCATCAGCGTAGAATATGTTGTCCTCCAGGACCCGTGGCGCGTACTGTTTGAGCCAGAGCAGTTGGCAGTAGCTCGCAAGCGGTTGCTGGATCACGGATGTCAACTTCCTCCCGAAGACAGTCCTTGAGCTGAATACGGGAGATGTTTCCCTTGTTCCTGTGCGACCACGCCCATCCGTTTGGGTGGTTCCACGTCGCTCTCGGGGGATTGGTGGCAGGCAAATGAGCGGTGTCAACTGGAGGGGTAGCAATGGCGTCAGAGCGAACGAGGTACGGGAGCGGAGTGAACACAAAGTCAGCCGCACTGGATGCTGTGATCCTCGATTTTCCGGTGGATCGTGAGTTCAATGAGTCCGAGGTGGTTGACGAGGTTAGGCGGAGAGGGCTCCCTGAACGGGGGGCAGTTGGGAACCATCTCCGAGCATTGCGAGACAGAGGATTTCTCCGCCAGTCAGGTGGAGGGTGGGTGCGAGTTGAGCAGCCCTAAGTCCCGTGTGGATCACCTGATTACCATTGAACTCGTGAATAAGCATGTCCCTGCCCATTGAAGTCGAGCAAGAAGACGATGGCCGGTGGCTGGCCGAGGTGCCGGAACTGCCCGGGGTGCTGGCCTACGGTGCGACCCGTGAGGAGGCGACCGCGGGGGCGCTCGCGCTGCGGGTACTGGCCGACCGGTTGGGACACGGCGAGGAATGAGTTGGCCCGCGACACGCTGAGGTACTTCGCCCCCTCACCCGCGACTCGCAGAGCCTCGTCGCGACCTCTCCCCCCGAGACCGGGAGCGAGGTGTTGCCGCGGGCCTTCTCCACAGCGACGCGGATGGATCAGCTCAGAGCGGGACCAGTCGCCCCCACCTCGCCCCCGGTCTCGGGGGAGAGGTCGCCGCGCTTCGCGGCGGGTGAGGGGGGGCCACCTTCGATAATCCCACAGGCGAACGTCACACCTCACGTTAATGACACCGCGGTGTCACAGCACCGCGTGCAGCAGCCCCTCGAAGCCGCCGGTCGCGTGGAGCAGTTCGCCGAAGCCGAACGAGCACAGGTTCGCTGCCACCACCGCCGCCAGGTCGCGGCGGTTCGCCCGGCGCGGGTCAGGCGTCGCCACCGGCCACTCGTCCCGCTCGATCTCGGCGGGCCGCTTCGCCAGCGCTCGGGGCGGCGCACAGGTCTCTCGAAGCACGTCCGGCATCACCACCGGGCCGTGCCCGGATTGCGTACGCAGATTGTTGCGGCCTGGTCGTCAAATCGTTAGCATGGCCGCAAGTCAAATGACGGGTACGACCGGACCGTATTCGCACGCCTCGTGCAGAAGACGCCGTGAAGTAAGTCACAACGAGGGCACGATGTCGAACAGCCCATTCGAATTCGGCTCGCCAGATCAAGGCGGGGAGAGCGGCGACGCGAAACCGTGGGAACGGCCCAAGGTCAACCGTGGTGCGAAACCACCGGATCGGGAAGCGAAGCCCCAGGAGGCATCGACCGGGGCGAACATGGTCGGAATCCTGGCCGCCGTCGTGTCATCTGCGGTGGTAACAGGGTTGATGAAAAGCAAGGACGGTGCCTACTGGACGGGGGTGTTGATTGGGGGAGGGCTGGTCGGGGCGGCGTGCGGACTGATCCCGTTACTCGCGGGCCGGGCGTTGGGGCGACCCAGTTTGGCCGGTTGGGGGATGGGTGTGTGTGTCCTGACGGGGCTGTTGCTTGGGGTGACGGGTGCCGGCCCGGTTGCCGTTCTCTTCGCCCTCGTCATTGCCCTACTCGGACAGGCACGCGAGCCGGGTACCCGGAGGCGGGGCGCGCGGCCCGTGGCCGAGAGCGACGACGACATTCCCATCGCCGAACCCGTGCGGGCCGCCCCGCGGCGACAGACCGCGAACCGCGGGCCGGTCTGGAAGGTCACGGGCACCGACACCGACTCGGGCCAGGTAGTCAGCCGGGAGATTGCGGCCGACACCGAGCAGGAGGCGGTCGCGTTCGCCTCGCTTGAGAACATCGAGGTCCAGTCGGTGGAACGCGTGGCGCCAGATCACATCCAGTAGTAAACTGCGGCAGCAAGTCGGGCACCACCCCACCGTGGCCGAGAGGATTCCGGGAACGACCGGGCAGGTGGGCTTGATCGTTCGGCCAGGGACGCGGAGGCGGCACCGTGCGGGTCCTCCAGAACGTCCTCCTGGTCATCGGTGCCCCGGCGCTCGGGGTGGCGACGTGCGGCCTCGGCCTCGCGAGCGTCCTGGCCGCGACGGCATTCCGGACGCGCCCCGGCCAGGACCCGAGCCTCGACTGGGGGGCGACCGGTGCGTTCCTGTGCTGCGGCCTGGGTGGGGGTGCGTTCGGGGCCGTGGCCGGCCTCGTGCTGGCCGTCCGCTGGATGACCCACCACCGGAGTGGCCCGTGGGGGGCGGCCACCTGGGTCGGGGTCGTACTGGGTGTGGCCGTGGTCGCGGCGGTTCGGCTCTCGGGCGTCCTGGGCGGCCACGTGACCGGCGCCGTGCTCCGGTGGGGGCCGGGGTTGGCCTGCCTCCTGGCCGCGGGCGGCACGCTCGGCGGGTTGCTGGGGGGTGCCATCGACGCGCGCCGGGGCCACCGTGAAGCGAGAAGGCGCCGCCGGAGACACACGGCGTAGTTCGCCGAACCCACCGCTGCACCGGACCGAGGCGGCATCAGGCGATCCTGATTCCGAGGGGCAGAGGGCAGAGGACAGAAAGATCGGGCACGTCGGCGCACCTTGCGTTTCGTCCGTGCCCGCGTGCGTGCCCGTGCCCGACTCGGGATTTCCCGTCTTCTGGTCCGCTGCATCCCGTCCGTGATCCGCCTCGTCCGCGTCCCATCGCTTGCCGCCCGTCACCGCAGCGCCGTGACGCGGGCCTTGCGCTGCCGGTAGTACTTCAGCCCGGGGACGAAGAACGACAGCGCCGAGACGGCCCCGAACAGCAGAATGCTCCACGGCCGCACCGGGGCGAGCGGCATCACGACCGCGGCGGCGAACGTCAGCACCGCCCACCCGTAGAACCGGCCCGACAGGATGCCGGCCTTGAACACCATCACCATCCCCGCGGCGATCGCCACCGCGGGGGACAGCGTCAGCGCCGGGAGCGGGATCAGCCACTCGATCGCGAACATGGCGATGCTCGCGCACACCCCCGCGGCCCAGGCGTGCGCGATCTGCCGCTCGACGAACAGCACAGGCCCGGCCGCCTTGCGGATCTGCCACAGCACGGTGCCCCACGTCAGCAGCCCGACCGTCCAGAACCCGAGGTACCACACGTGGTCGGCGACGCCGCTCCACGCGAGCGCCTGCGTGATGAGGCACAGCAGGAAGATCATCAGGCTGTGCCACATCCACAGCTTGCCCCAGTTCTCGAGCACGTCGGCGTGGTGGGTCTCGCGGAACAGCCGGGCGATGAAGAACCGCAGCCCGCTCGGGGCGGCCGCGACCGGCCGGCCGGCGGCGTAGGCCTCCAGGTCGGTCGCCAGGTCCGCGGCCGACGGGTACCGCAGCTCGACCGGCTTCTGGAGGCACTTCAGGCAGATGAGTTCGAGTTCGCGGTCCACGGTCGGGTTCAGCGACCGCGGCGGCACCGGCTCCTGTTCGAGCACCAGCAGCAGCGTGTCCACGGGGTGCGCGGCCTGGAACGGCGGGCGGCCGGTGAGCAGCTCGTAGAGGACCGCCCCGAGCGAGTACACGTCGGCGGCGGCCGTCAGGTCCTTTCGCCCGGCGGCCTGCTCGGGCGACATGTAACTCGGCGTCCCGACGATCGCCCCCGTGCGGGTCAGGCTCCCCGTGCCGTCGAGCTTCTTGGCGAGGCCGAAGTCGGAGACCTTGGGATCGGGGATCGGGGATCGGGGATCGGGGATCGGGGAAAACAGCGAGACTGAGCCGGTGCGTTCGTCCTGAGTTTTTGAGCGGTCTTCGCCCCGATCCCCGATCCCCGATCCCCGATCCCCGCCCACTGCCAGCAGAATGTTCGAAGGCTTCAAATCCCGGTGCAGGATGCCGAGAGAGTGCGCGTGGTGGACGGCCCGGGCGATGACCCCCACGAGCCCGGCGGCCTCCCGCGGGGGCAGCGGCCCGCCGGCCCGCACCCGCTCGGCGAGCGTCTGGCCGCCGACGAACTCCATGCACAGGTACGCCTGCCCGCCGACCGTGCCGACCTCGTGAACGGTCACGATGTGCGGGTGCTTGAGCCGGGCGGCGGCCTCGGCCTCGGTGCGGAACCGCTCGAAGTGCTCCCCGCTGGCGAGGTGCGACTCGCGGATCATCTTCACCGCGACGACCCGGTTCAGGCTCCGCTGCCGCGCCCGGTACACCACCCCCATGCCGCCCCGACCGACCTCTTCCAGCAGCTCGAAGTCGCCGAAGTCGCGGGGCAGCGCCGGCCCCCCGCCGCCCGGCGGGGGCGCGTCGCGGGGGGCCGGCGGTCGCGCGCGGCCGGGCTTCGGGAGCGACACCGTGGACGGGTTGGCCGGCGCCGGGCCGTTGGCGAACCGGGCGAACTGGGCCACGGCCCACAGTTCCCGGAGTTCGGCGGCCAGGTCCGGCTGCTCGCGGGCCGCCGCGTCGACGTCCGGGGCGCGGCCGGCCGCGGCGTCGGCCGTCAGCCGGTCGATCAGACTCGCCAGGCGCTCGTCGTGGTCGGTACTCATCGGTAGCCTTCAGAATAGCCGCCGCCCGGCCCCGGGCCCAAGGTGAAGTCGGTGCCCGTCCGGCCACCGGCACGCCAACTGCTTCATAGTTGATCATGAGGGAGGAAAGCCATGCCGGAATCCGAGTCGATATTGAAAGTCTTGTGCGTGGACGACAACCGGGACACCGCGGACAGCCTCGCGGTTCTGTTGCAGATTGCGGGGTTCGAGGCGATCGCCTGTTACGACGGGGTGAGCGCCCTGGAGGCGGCCGCCAAGTTCCACCCGGACGTGTGCGTCCTCGATTTGAATATGCCCGGGATGAACGGTGACGAACTCGGCCGGCGCGTCCGGGCCGGGGAGGGGAACGCCGACACGACGCTCGTCGCGCTGACCGGCCTGCCCGAGGACGAGGCCCGCGAGCGGACCGCCGCCGCCGGGTTCGACCTGCACCTGACCAAGCCCGTGGACCCGGAGCGGCTCGCGAACACGGTGATCGACATCGTGATCCTGCGGGCCCCGTCGCCGTCGTCGCGGAGTTCAACGCGGATCGTCTGGCCCGCCGCGCGGAGCACCGCCTAGAGCCCGGATCGCCCCCCCCGTCATCACTCGCCCGCTCGCCCCGCCACGTCTCCCGTCTCCCGTCTCCCCCTCCACCCCTCTTTGCACGAGCCACGACCGCCCCCGAGCGGCGGACGCTCCCCCGCGAACATTCCAGAGCACAAAGGTACGGTGTCGGGAAAGACAGCAGGGCTCCGGCCCGTTTCCGCGCCTCGCGCGGGCCGGTGCCGGTTCGTGTCTCCTCTGCACCCGGCGCAGTCACTTTCGAAAGCTGGACCGACTGAACGTTCCCAGGGTCGGGTCGTAGAAGGTGCCGGTGTACCGGGTTCGCCCGGTGCCGGGGTGCGCGAGGTGGCCGGTGCGCGACACGGTCCCGACGACCGGGTTGTGCCCCGGCTTCGGGGCCGGCGGCAGCGGGCGGCCGATCCCGGGGACGCCGGCCCACGACGACCGGCCCGCGGTGCCGTTGAGGACCGTCGGCTCCGGGGGGTGGCTCCGGAACCAGCCCGCGTCGGCCCGGTCGGTGGAGCCGGCGAGTCCCAGGAGGGCAACGGCGAGGAATCGGCGCACGTTCACGGGAGGCTCCGCGTCGGGGTGTCGGGTGGCGTCACAGGCACCCATCGGCACGGGTGCGGCCCGGCGCTCACGCGGTCCGGTGGGCACCTGGGAAAGGTGGCGGGGGCGTGCCGGTCGGGCCGGTCGCGCGGCCCCGGGCCGGGGGCGACCCGCCGCGGTGGGAGTTGGAAATCCGGGCGGGCGGGCGTATAATCCCGTTGACGCGAGGACGGAATCGCGTAGACTCAGGTTAGTTCGGAAGCTTGCACTTTCCGGCGTACTCCGCCCCGGTGGACCGGGCTCCGGTAAAACGCATCTTGACTCCTCCCCCCGCAATCTGGCACTGTGCCGTCCGAATCAGTCACCACTCTCGACTTGCAAACCGAGCCCGGGGCGACCTGATTCCGATTCCAGTGCGGCACCGGGTGACAGTGGGCTCTGGACGCCCGCCCACCGGGGGAGTCGAGAACACGAGTGCAGCGTGGGACTCCAACAGTGAGTGCTATCGGAGAGCGAATCTCCTGACCCGTTCCGGGGGCCGATACCCGCCCCCATCACGACCCGCCGGTGCGAACGAATCCGCCTGTGGGTCCTCTTCTACTCCCGTTTTGAGGATCTGCTATGCCCGACGCCAAGGGCGTCGAAGGGCCGCAACCGCGCCCCTCACTTCTCCGTGCCGCCGCGGCCCGTCGTCCGATCCGCAAGCCCGGTGACCCCACCCCGGCGGCCGGCCCCGCGCCCTCGGCGGTCGCCCCGGCCCCGCCGGTCGCGCCGCCCGCCCCGCCGCGGACCGCGGACCGGGCCGACCGCGAGCGCATGGACCGCGAGTCCGAGCAACCGGCCCGGCCCGCCCGCCCCGGCGGGTGCCGCCTCGACGACCTGTACCGGATGCCCATGCCCCAGCTCTTCAAGCTGGCGGAGAAGGAGGGCATCCACGAGCACACCGGCATGAGCCGGGCGCAGCTCATCGTCGGCGTCGTCCGGCGGCAGATCGAGCGGGGCGAGGTGGTCCGCGGGTCCGGCACGCTGGAGGTGCTCCCCGACGGCTACGGGTTCCTCCGCAGCCAGGCCCACAACTACCTCGCCAGCCCCGAGGACATCTACGTCTCGCCGTCCCAGATCCGCCGCATGAGCCTGCGGACCGGGCTCGTCGTCGAGGGGCCGATCCGCCTGCCGATCGAGAACCAGGACAACTTCGCCCTGATGCAGATCGAGCTGGTGAACAACAAGAACGCCGACGAGGTGAGCGGCGTCACCAACTTCGAGGACCTGACCCCGCTGCACCCGAACGAGCGGCTCCACCTGGAGACGACCCCGGACGAGCTGAGCATGCGGATCGTCGACCTCGTCACCCCCGTCGGCAAGGGCCAGCGCGGGCTGATCGTCGCGCCGCCGCGGACCGGCAAGACGATCCTGCTCTCGAAGATGGCCAACGCCATCATCAAGAACCACCCCGAGTCCTACGTCTTCGTGCTGCTCGTCGACGAGCGGCCCGAGGAAGTCACGGAAATGCAGCGGCTGGTGAACAGCCCGAACGCCGAGGTGGTGGCGAGCACGTTCGACGAGCCGCCGGAAGAGCACATCCACATCGCCGACATCGTGCTGGAGAAGGCGAAGCGGATGGTGGAGCTGAAGCGGGACGTCATCATCCTGCTCGACAGCATCACCCGCCTGGCGCGCGCCCACAACACCGAGACCCCCGGCGGCGGCAAGCTGCTCTCCGGCGGCCTCGACAGCAACGCGATGCAGAAGCCGAAGCGGTTCTTCGGCGCGGCCCGCAACGTCGAGGAGGGCGGCTCGCTGACCATCCTCGCGACCGCGCTGATCGACACCGGCAGCCGCATGGACGAGGTGATCTTCGAGGAGTTCAAGGGCACGGGCAACAGCGAGTTGCACCTCGACCGCCGGCTCGTCGAGAAGCGGGTCTACCCGGCCATCGACGTGAACCGCTCGGGCACCCGGAAGGAAGAGCTCCTGCTCCACCCGGACGAGTTCGACCGCATCCGCATGCTCCGCAAGGTGCTGGCCGACATGCACCCGGTCGAGGCGATGGAGCTGATCGTCAACCGCTCCAAGAAGTCGAAGACGAACATGGAGTTCCTGCTCGGAATGAACCTCGGTTGATGCGAGCCACGGGGTCACCCCCGTGGCCCTTGAACCACACACCACCCCCGCCCGCGGCACCCGCCGCGCCGGGGGTGTTTTTGTGTTCACTGACTGTGGTGAGTGAGTTAGACTCTCCGCCATGCCCAAGCCGTTCGACGCCACGCTGAAGGACCTGATCGCCTCGCACCCGGAGGACTGGCTCGCCCAACTCGGCGTGCCAATCACCGAGCCGCCCGAGGTGCTGTCGGCCGACTTCTCCACGGTCACCGCGGCCGCGGACACGCTGCTCCGCGTCGGGAACCTCGTGGTCCACATCGACGTCGAGAGCGGCCCGGACGACTCGCTCGCCGAGCGGATGCTGCTGTACAATGTGCTGGCGCACCACCACACGGGGCTCCCGGTGCGAACCATCGCCGTGCTGCTGCGGTCGAACGCCCAGCGGGCGAGCCTGACCGACCGGGTCGCCTACGAGCGGCTGTCGTTCGTGTTCGACATCGTCCGCGTGTGGGAGCTGCCGAGCGAAGACCTGTTGAGGGCTGGAATCGGGCTGATGCCGCTGGCACTTCTCGGGAAGCCGGGTGCGGGAAAGACTCGCGAGCAGGCGCTGCCCGAACATGTGGAGCGGATCGCCGACCGGGTGGAGCGCGAGATGAGCCCCGAAGCCGCGAGCATCATGACCGCAACCTACATCCTCGCAGGGATGCACCACAAGGCGGCGTTCGTCAAGAAAGTCTTCAACAAGGTGTTAGCGATGCGCGAGTCGTCGACTTATCAATTGATTCTTGAGGAGGGTGCCGTCGAGCACACACGCGAGCTGATCCTGAAGCAGGGTCGCGTCAAGCTCGGCCAACCGACCGACAAGCAGGCCGCGAAGCTCGGGGCGATCCAGGACCTGGAGCGTCTGGACCGCATCGCAGTCAAACTACTGACGGCGAAGTCGTGGGACGGGCTTCTGCGCGTGACGTGACGGGTTCCTGAGGGGTGGCGGCGTTCTGGGGGACGACGCGATGACCGAAAAAGAGTGGCTCGCAGGAAACGATCCGCTCGTCATGGCTGACCATCTTCGCGGTCAGGCGACCCCGCGGAAGACGCGACTTCTGTTGGTCGCGGCTTGCCGACACATTTGGGAGTCGGTTCGGGAGAAGCGAACCGGCAAATGGCGAGATGAAGTCGAGATGGAGGAAACGAATGGGCAGATTTTAGAGATTGGCGAGATGGTTGCCGACGGTTTGATCACCCATGACGATGCGCTCGAACAGGCTCCCGATCCCGATGTTGGTTCCTTGACGAACTTGACCAGTGCGTGTCCCGAAGTCTTGCTCGCAGTTCGTTACGCCGTGGGATTGATGGTCATTGCCTGGGGGTATCACGACGCGGACAAATTCGCCAAATCAGCCTGCTGGACGAGCGTCGCCGAAGAGGACTTTGACCTCCTTCCGTCTCACGCGGTCTTCTGCGAGAATCATAGTGAGGTCGCATTCGAGGAGTGGATCGCTGCGGAGCGAACCGAACTGGCCCGCGCGATCAGGAACTACGAAGAAGAGTTCGAGGAGGGGTACGGGCGTTGTGTCGTCATGTCCAGTCATCCCCCCGACGTACAGCAAGAGATCTACCAAGACGGCCGTGCCGCGATGGAGCAAGAATCCCAGCACCACGCACATCTCCTCCGCGACGTCTTCGGCAACCCGTTCCGCCCGGTGGCGTTCGACCCCGGGTGGCGCACTGACACCGTGGTGTCACTCGCGAAGCACCTGTACGAGTCGCGGGACTACTCGGCGATGCCGATTCTCGCCGATGCGTTGCAGGACGCCGGGTGCGAGGACGAGGCGGTCCTGGCGCACTGCCGCGACCCGCAGCAGGTCCACGTCCGCGGGTGCTGGGTCGTCGATCTGGTGCTGGGCAAGGCGTGATGCGTGGTACAATGCCGCGACACACGGGGAACGCACATGACCTTCGACCGCATCACACACGACCCGCTTCAAATGGGCGGCAAGCCGTGCGTCCGCGGGATGCGGGTGACGGTCGGCACGGTCGTCGGCCTGCTCGCCGCCAAGCGGTCGCCCGACGAGATCCTTCGCGCGTACCCGTACCTGGAGGCCGCCGACCTCGACCAGTGTCTCGCCTACGCCGCGTGGCGGCTCGAAGAGCGGGAGCAACCGCTGGTGCTGTCGTGAGCCTCGCCCTCCTGGTGGACATGAACCTGTCTCCGGACTGGGTCGCGTTCCTCCAGGGGCACGGGCACACCGCGGTCCACTGGTCGGCGGTGGGCGACCCGCGAGCCCTCGACACCGACCTTGTCGCGTGGGCGCGAGCGAACGGCCACGTCATCCTGACCCACGACCTCGACTTCGGGGCGATCCTGGCTCAGACGCACGCCGCCGGCCCGAGCGTCGTCCTCGTGCGGAGCCAGGACACACTCCCCGCGGCGATCGGCCCGGCAGTGGCCGCGTCGCTTCAGCAGTGCGAGGCCGACCTCCTCGCCGGCGCGCTCGTCGTGGTCGATGTGGCCCACCGCCGCGTGCGCATCCTGCCGATTTGAACTCAATCACGCGGCGCGGCTGCTCGGCCCGAACGAGAGCAGGTCCGCGTGCGGCTCGGGCTCCTCGATGGCCCACGGCACCTCCGACTCGGGCAGGTCGATGTCCAGCACCACCGCCGCGAGCCGCTCCACCTCCGCCCGCAGCGCCACCAGTTCCGCCGACGGGGCCGACAGCGTGGCCGGGGCCAGCGACGCGGCGTCGGCGGCCGTCGCCTCGGCGAGTGTTGCGCGGTCGGCGGCGGTTTGTTGAGAGGTCACGTCGGCCTCGCGCTCGCCGACCCTCACGAGCCGCTCGTGCAGGTCGTGGTACCGGCCCTCCAGCGCGGCCCGCTCCTCGGCGACGCGCTCGCGGTGCGCGAGGAGCGACTTGGCGTGCCGCGCGAACAGCCGCTCCCACCGCCGCCGCAGCACCCGCAGCCGGCGGACGATCCGGTGCGACCCGGAGTCGTGCAGCGCCTCCCCGACCGCCTGCTCCGCGGCCATGGCCCGCGAGGCGTACCGGGTGAGGTCCGCGAGCACCGCCTCCTGCACCCGGTTGAACTCGGCGATGGCCTGCGTCATCCGCTCGCGGTCGGCGGCCCAGTACCGGAGTTCCTCGCGGAGCCGGGTGTGGTCCGACGCGCGGGCCTGCTCCCACCGCGCGAACACCCCGGCGTGCGCCGCCTCGCGCCGGGTGACCGTGGCGATCCGCCGCTCGAGGTACGCTTCGAGCTGCTCCCGCTCCGCCTGCCACCGGGCCTCGAACGCGGTCAGGTTCGACTGCCACGCTTCGAGCTTCAGCCGCAACTGCCACAGGTCGTAGGCCTCGGCCCGGCGGCGGGCGTCGGCCCGGATGAGCCGCTGCTCGCGGGCGTCGAGGTCCTGCTCCTTGTGCCGCAGGGACCGGGCGAGGTCCTCCATTTCGAGCACGGTCTGCCGCTCGGCCCGGTGCCACCGCGAGCGGGCCTCGGCGAGTTGCGCCAGCTGCTCGGCGACGAGCCGGCGGCGGTCGTCGACGTCGGCCGCCTCCTGCTCCAGCGCCGACCGCAGCGCGGCGACCGCGCCGCGCTCGCGGTTCAGGAGCAACTCGCGGTGCGCGAGGTCGTCCGGGTTCGGCGTCCGAACCAGGTCCTCGGGCAGCTCGACCGAGAGGAGTTCGGTGCGGATGCGGTCGCGGCGGAGTTCGAGCTCGGTCAGCACGGTGCGGGCGTTCCGCACCCGGTGCTCCAGCGCGGCGGCCTCCTCCTGGAGCCCGGCGTTCTCGGCCTCGGTGCGGGCGAGCCACTCGGCCGCGGCCCGCGACACGTGCTGCACCTCGGCGGCGCGCGCCTCCAGCGCCGCGTTCTGCTCGGTGAAGTACCGCGCGGCCTCGCCCCACTCGGCCGCGGCCCGCTTCTGATGGGCCTCGACCAGCCCCCAGGCGGCCGCGATCCGGTCCCGGGCGGCGGCCGCGGCCGCGTGGAACTCGCTGCGCACGGCGTTCAACTGTGAGACGTCCCCGGCGAACTTCTCGCGGTCGGCGGCGAGGTCCGCGAACTGCTCGGCGAGCCGCTGCCGGGTGTCCGCGGTCCGCTGTTCGAGGCGGCTGGCGAACCGCGCGGCGAGCCTCCGGGCGCGGCTCCGGGCGCGGGCGGCGTCGGCGTGGGCGGCGCGTGCCTCGGCCAGGAGCCGGTCGGCGGCGGCGCGGTCGGCGGCGACCCGCTCGCGCTCGGCCCGGAGGTCGTCGCGGGCCTGTGTCACCGCCGCTTCGCGCGCCGCGAGGTGCTGGTCCCGTGGGTCCGTGGAATCGCTCATGCCCGCCTCCTGCCGGCCGGAAGATACACAATCTGGTATCGGTTTGATGCGCGGCGCAGGTTAGCGAAAGTGCGGGAAGGTGGGGCTGGAGGGGTTCTCGGGGGCCGCGCGGCGGAGGTCGGTTCGGCCCGGAGCTGCGCGCCGCCTGCATTCGGCGCACACGGGTTCACGACGTGTACCGCGGGCGGCTACAACGTCGGGAATCCGCCCCTTCCCCAGGCGCACGCCATGCACCGCACCACAGTGATCGACTCGCACACCGGCGGCGAACCGACCCGCGTCGTCGTCTCGGGTGGACCGGACCTCGGCACCGGCCCGCTCGCCGACCGCGCCCGCCGGTTCGGTGCCGAGTTCGACGGGTTCCGCTCCCGCGTGGTGAACGAGCCCCGCGGGTCGGACGTGCTCGTCGGCGCGCTGCTGTGCGAGCCGAGCGACCCGGCGTGCGCCGCGGGGGTGATCTTCTTCAACAACGTCGGCGTGCTCGGCATGTGCGGGCACGGCACCATCGGCCTCGCGGTCACGCTCGCACACCTCGGGAAGATCGCGCCCGGCGAGTACCGCGTCGAGACGCCCGTCGGCGTGGTCACGGCGGAGCTTCACGACGCCCACCGCGTCACCGTGCGGAACGTGCCGAGCTACCGCTACCGCAGGGCCGTGGCCCTGGACGTGCCCGGCGTCGGCCCGGTGGTCGGCGACATCGCGTGGGGCGGGAACTGGTTCTTCCTGGTCGCCAACTACCCCGAGGCGCTCACCGTTGCGAACGCCGAGCGCCTCACCGACGTGAGCTGGCGCATCCGCCGCGCACTCGAAGCGGCCCGCGTCACGGGTGCGAACGGCGGGGTGATCGACCACATCGAACTGTTCGGGCCGCCGCTCGACGCGGCGAACCACGGCCGGAACTTCGTGCTGTGCCCGGGGAAGGCCTACGACCGCTCGCCGTGCGGCACCGGCACGAGCGCGAAGCTCGCGTGCCTGTTCGCCGACGGCAAGCTGCGGCCCGGCGACGTGTGGCGGCAGGAGAGCGTGACCGGGAGCGTGTTCGAGGGCACCGTCGCGCCGACCGGCGACCCCGGCGTCGTGGTGCCGAGTATCACCGGCACCGCGTTCGTGACCGCCGAGGCCACCCTCCTCGCCGACCCCGCCGACCCGCTCAAGGACGGAATCCGGATTTGAACAGATAGCCGGTGACTCCTGGGTAGAATTGTACCGCAACGATCCAACGCCGGGTGAGTTGCACAGCACGACGGGGCCGTCCATACGGCAGCGGTTCACTGGCGATCGAGGGCGCGAACGTGGGACCGGCGTGTTGCCTGTTGATTCCTCTCGGGACGCGGAAGAATGCCGATGCGGCCGTCAAGCGCCTCCTCAAACTCGCCACCTGTGGAGACCGGTACGGGTTCGGGGGCCGCGACACGCGTCCGATCGGTGGACAGATCTTGGATATGGCGTCGCCACTGTGTTGCGGAGAGTTCAGGCTCGATCCCGAGATCGAGGGGTACGAGGACGGAATTGAAGAGGCGTTCGGATTCCGGCCCGATCCCGAGAGCATCAGCATCAGCGCCTGCTGCAACTTGCCAGACGACCACCGCGCACTTGCCGTGGTCGCTGCTTACCTTGCCGAGCAAACCCGCGGCGTCGTCCGTTTCGATCAACCGCCGTGGACGTTAATCCGTCCCCGGCTCAAAGATGTTTTGCTGCCCGGTCGCTCACGCAAGTTGCTGTGGAACGGCCTGCGGAAGCATGGGTGGCAGGTGTTCCTCGACGGCGAGGCGATGCGGGCGTGGTCCCGGCACCCGGACTGCGTCATGCCCAAATGAGGCCGCCGGGTGCGCGAACATCCCGCGGGCGTGTCCCTGGTACGACGCACCCACCACGAGGCACCGCATGGACCCCGGACCGCTGGTCCGCCAGCACCTCGGCGACCTCGCCATCCCGGTGTTCGTCGACACGCCGTACCACACGGGCCAGCAGGCGACCGAGCCGGGCGCGTGACGCGCGGTCAGCGGCCCGCCCCCTCCCCCGCCAGCACCTCGAGCGGGTGGAGCGCGACGCGGCCGGTGAGGTCGCGGATCTGGTGCCGACACGAGGTGCCGGTCGCCACGATGGTCGCGTCGGGCTCGGCGGTCACCGACGGGATCAGCGACAGGTTCGCGACCGCCACGCTCACGTCGTAGTGCTCCCGCTCGTACCCGAACGCGCCGGCCATCCCGCAGCACCCGGCGTCGAGCACGGTCACCCCGTCCCCGCACGCGAGCCGCAGGGCGTCGGCCGAGCCTCGTACCCCGACGAGCGCCTTCTGGTGGCAGTGCCCGTGGAACAGCACCTTTCCCGGCCGGGGGCTGACGTCGAGTGACACCCCGTTGTCACGCACCTGCCGGGCGAGCCACGCGTCGGCGAGTTCGGCGACCGCGGCCACGCGCTTCGCGGCCGGGCCGGGCACCAGCTCGGGCCACTCGTCGGCCAGCGTGAGGATACAGCTCGGCTCCAGCCCCAGCACCGGCACGCCGGCCGCCGCGGCCGCGTCGAGCCTCGCGATCCCCCGCTTCGCCAGCTCGCGGGCGTCGGTGAGGAACCCCTTCGAGATCATCGCCCGCCCGCAGCACACGCCCGCCAGTTCGACCGTGTACCCGGCGCGTTCGAGGAGCGTCACCGCGGAGCGGCCGATCCGCGGCTCCTGGAACGTGGTGAAGCAGTCGTCGAGGAGGATCACACGACGCGAGTGCGGAGCGCGGAGTGCGGAATTCGGAATGACCGCACCGGACTTCTGGTGCTCGCTCCGCGTTCCGCGTTCCGCGCTCCGCGCTCGGGAGAACCAGCGGCGGAAGTGGTCGCGGTGCCACTCGGGGAGCGGGCGGCGGCGGTCGATGCCGGCGGCGGTTTCGAGCAGGCGGCGGAGGAACGGGCGGCGCGCGAGCCAGTTGTTGAGCCCCGCGAACCGGGCCGCGAGCGGGCTCAGGCGGTGGATGTTCTTGACCGCGAGGTGCCCGAGCGGCCGCGCCCGGTCGGCGTAGTACGCCTGGAGGAACTCGGCCTTCAGCTTCGCCACGTCCACGTTCGCCGGGCACTCGCTCTTGCACGCCTTGCACGACAGGCACAGGTCCATGACGTCGTAGACCCACCGCTGCGAGAGTGGCGAGCGGGGGGCGTGAGCCCCCCGAGGGCGCGCGAGAGGCGCACACTCGGGGGGCGCACGCCCCCCCCGCGCCGGGGCTGCCCGCGTCAATCGCAAGGCGGTCGCCCGCGCCCGGGTGGTGTCCTTCTCGTCCCGCGTCGCCCGGTAGCTCGGGCACATCGCGCCGCCCTGGGTCTTGCGGCACACGCCGGCCCCGTTGCACGCCTCGGCGCTGCGGAAGAACCCGCCCTGCTGGCCGAAGTCGAGGACCGTGGGCGGGTCGGCGGGCACCGGACCGGGCGGGACGCGCCAGTTGGCCTCCATCGCCGGGCCGTCCACGACCTTCCCGGGGTTCAGCACGTTCTCCGGGTCGAACCCGCTCTTCACCCGCTTGAACGCCTCGTACACCGCGGGGCCGAACATCTTCCGGTTCCACTCGCTCCGCACCAGCCCGTCGCCGTGCTCGCCGCTCAGGCTGCCGTTGAAGCTCAGCACGAGGTCGGTCACGTCCTCCATGATGCGGCGCATGCGGACCACGTCGTGCGGGTCGTGCAGGTTCAGCACCGGGCGGATGTGCAGGCACCCGACGCTCGCGTGGCCGTAGAACGCGCCGTCGGTGCCGTGCCGGTGGAAGATCTCGCGGAACCGGGCGGCGAACTCGGGGAGCCGCTCGGGGGCGACGGCGCAGTCCTCGACGAACGTGGCCGGCTTGCCGTCGCCGGGCATCCCGCCGAGCAGCGGCACGGCCGAGCTCCGCAGCGCCCAGAGCGGGTCGCGGACGGCCGGGTCGAGCGCCGGGACCGACGCGAGCCGCCCGACCGCCGGCCCGAGCCGGCGCTCGAGTTCGTGGACCCGGTACGACACGTCGGCCGCGTCGTCGGAGCTGAACTCGACCATGAGCAGCGCCTCGGGCCGCCCGCGGACCGCGGCCATCGTGTCCCTCAGGCTCCGCTGGTTGCGGGCGAGGTCGATGAGCATCCGGTCCATCAGCTCGACGGCCGACGGCCCGAGTTCGAGGCACACCGCGAGGGCGTCGAGGGCGGCCCGGAGCGAGTCGAACTGCGGGACGAGCAGCCCGCGGTACTTGGGCCGCGGCACCAGCGCGAGTTCGGCCGCTTCGAGCACGACGAGCGTGCCCTCGGAGCCGACGAGCAAGGGAACGAGGTCGGGGGTCGGGAGTCGGGAGCCGGGAGTCGGGGAAGACGTGGGACCGGTCGGCTCATTTGTTCGGACCCCTGCCCCCGGATTCCTGACTCCCGGCAGGAGGCCGGCCAGGTTGTACCCGCTCACCTTGCGGACGATCTTCGGCGTGCGGGCGACGATCTCGGCGGCGTTGTCGCGGACCGCGGCATCGGTGGCGCGGTAGGCGCTGCCCTCGCGGGTGCGCAGCTCCAGCTTCCGCTCGTACTCGGCAGCAGTGAGCGGGCCGAACGCCGCGCGGCTCCCGTCGGAGAGGATGGTGTCGAGCGACAGGACGTGGTCGACGGTCTGGCCGTACACGACCGAGCGCGCGCCGGCCGAGTTGTTGCCGAGCATCCCGCCGAGGGTGGCGCGGCTCGCGGTGGCGACGTCCGGCCCGAAGATGAGCCCGTACTTCGCGACCTCGCGGTTGAGTTGATCGAGCACGACGCCGGGCTGCACCTTCACCTTGCGGCCGGTGACGTCCACCGGGCCGATCGCGTTGAGGTACTTCGAGCAGTCGATGACGAGGCCGGGGCCGATCGACTGGCCCGACAGGCTGGTGCCGCCGCCGCGGGCGGTGATGGGGACGCCGAGGTCGGCGGCGATCTGCACGGCGGCGACGAGGTCGCCGGGGGTCTTCGGGATGGCGACGCCGAGCGGCCGCACCAGGTAGTGGCTGGCGTCGGTGGCGTACAGGTTCCGGGACGTGTCGTCGAACCGCACCTCCCCGCCGGTGTGCTTGCGGAGGCTGCGGACGAGCGAGTCCCGGCGTTCGGTCGCGAAGTCGTGCATCCCGGTATTGTCCGACCCGCCCGTGAAGCGGGGAAGACGCGCGGCGCGAAGAATTGTGCGGCCACCGGCCGCCCGCTCGTTGCACGCCTGCCTGGGGCTCCGGTACAGTGACGGGTATGTCGAAGCAAAAGGGCACAACCACGAAGCCGCCCGCCAACGGCACCCCTGCGAAGGCCGAGCCGCCGCGCGCCGCCTACTTCCTCTCGTTGACCCTGGAGAACGTCCGCTGCTTCGGCCCGAAGCAGACCCTCGACTTGTCGGATGGCAAGGGTAAGCCTGCACCGTGGACCATCATCCTCGGACTGAACGGCACCGGGAAGACGACGCTGCTGCAGTCGCTTGCGGGCCTCGAATTGGTCAGCCTGGACTCATCGAATTGGATGAAGCTTCATTTGATCCCCCCGCCTGCCGATCGACTAGGCTCTGTCTGGTGAATCTGTAACCGGGGCAAGTTTCCGGAGATAGCGCTG
>NZ_JBHYGG010000178.1:0-5113 GCF_051859125.1 Gemmata sp. | reverse complement strand
CAGCGAGGGGGTGCGCCTGACCCCCTCGCTGGCGCTCAGGGTTCGCCCAAGCAGCGCGTCCGCCTACGTCCCCAACTCGCGCAACTCGGCGGTCAGGTTCTCGCGGGCGCGGGCCTCGCCCTCCTCGAACAGCACGTCGTGGTGGTAGATCCGCGGGCGGGCCAGGAACCGCCGCAGCACCGCCGCGCGGCCGGTGCGGTAGTCGGCGTCGGGCACGAAGGCGTACTCGCGCCGCACGTCGGCCGCGTACCGGCGGTACCGAGCGTCGGCCGCACCGAGGATCGCGAGGTCGGCGTCTATGACGACCGCGGCATCGGGGTCGGCCGGGGGCGCGTCGCCGAGCAGGTGCGCCGTCGCGGTCACGAGGCGCTGCACGGCTTCCACGGTCGCGGGGGGAACGCCGAGTGCGGTCAACTCGTCGGCCGCGAGGGCGGCGCTGCGGGCCTCGCTGTCCTTCGCCCGCGGGTCGTAGACCGCGTCGTGGAACCAGATCGCCAGTTGGACCGCGAGCGGGTCGCGGGTGTGCGCCGCGAGCCGCCCGGCGACGCGGAACATCTCGCCCAGGTGCTCGAGCGTGTGGTAGTGCCGGTCCGGTGCGGTGTACGCGGCGACGAGCCGGTCGAACGGCGGGTAGGCGTCCGCGGGGGCGACCCCGAACGCGGCGACGAGCCGCACCCACTGGCCCTGCATCGCGTCGAGGCGCTCCGGCGAAATCATGATCGGCCCCCGGTTCCGGTGGTTGCCCCGAGTAAGTGAGCGGTGGTACAGTTTAGGATGAGAAGACGGAACCTCAGAGGGCAGACGGGCGGGAAGCGACGGGACCCCGCGGTTCCGGGTCCGGCCCCGGTCTTCTGAGGGTCCGTCCCCTCGTCCCGAGACGTGCGACCCGCGGCGATGGAGCGTGCATGTCCGGCCCCCCGCCCCCAGCCACCGAGGCCCGCCCCGCCGCGACCGCCCGCGTGCGCCGGATGCGCGCCGCCCGCGGCGCGTGCTGGGTGATCGTGGCCGGGCTGGCGACCGCCGCCGCCGTGTCGGTGCTCGACGCGGCCGTCCGGCTCCCGGGGTGGTCCCGCGGGCTCGCGCTGGCCGCGTGGGTCACCGGGCTCGGCGTGCTCGCGTGGCGGCTCGTGTACCTTCCGTGGCGCAAGGAGCCCGCGGCCCGGCCCGTTCAGGAGGCCCGCCGCGAACTCCCGGGCAACCTGCGGGCCGCGACCGCCGCGGCCCTCGCCCTCGGCGGGTCGCTGCTGGCCACCGCGCTGCTCCCCGGGGCCGTCGACCACATCCGCCGCGTCGCGGTCCCGTGGCACCGCACGGCGCTCGCCCCGTACCGCGTCGTCGTCACGTCCGGCGACCCGGTCGTCCGCCGCGGCCACGCCGTCACCCTCACCGCCTACGCCGAGAAGACCGACCCGGCGGCGTCTCTACCGACCGCCGCGACGCTCGTTAGCCGTGATCGCGGGAGCACGGCCGAGCAGCGGTTTCCCATGACCGCGGACGGGAACGCCGCGTTTCATGCCGCCCGCCCCGGAACCGCCGACTTCGAGTACCGCGTCGAGGCGGCCGGCACGTCGAGTGAGTGGTTCACCGTGACCGCGGTCGATCCGGTGGAACTCGCCGAGGGGTCGGTCACCGAGGTGCAGCCGCCGCGGTACGCCCCGAACGGCGCGCGGTCGGTGCGCCCGGGGTTCACCGCCATCGAGGGCGTACCGCACGCGACCGCCGAGTTCCGCCTGAAGTTCACCCGCCCGGCGGCCGACGCCTACGTCGAGTTCCGCGCCGACGGGGCCGCCCCCGAACTCACCCGCCTCGCGCTCGCACCCGACCGGCTCGGCGGCACCGCGACGCTGCGGCTCAAGCAGGACGGCACGCTCCGGCTCGTGACCATCGCCGACCAGGACGGCCGCAAGCTCCGCGTCGAGGAGCCGCCGGTCGCGGTCCGCGTGCGGGCCGACGCGCCCCCGCGGTTCGAGACGGTGGCCGGCGTGTCGCCGCGGCCGATGACCGTGCGGCCCGGCGAGCGGCTCGCGATCGCGGTCGCCGCAACGGACGACACCGCGGTCGGCTCGGTGGTCGTCGAGTACGCCACCGGCCCCGCGACGAGTGAGGAAGTGCCCGTTCCGCTCACCGGGGCCGGGACCGCACGCGCGACCGGCCGGCTGGAGTTCGATCTGGCCGGCCGGCTGAAGGCGGACGAACCGCTGCGGTTCCGGCTCCGCGTGCTCGACTCGCGGCGGATCGACGAGGCCAACCTGAAGCCGCAAGAGGCGACCTACCCCGAGACCGGGTGGGCCGAGGTGCGGGTCGCTGCCGACGCGCCGGGCGCCGAGGTTCAAGAGATCGCCGGCCGCCGCGACGCGGTGCGGGTTCCGCTCGAGAAGGCGCGGAAGCTGCTCCGCGGCGACGCGCTCGCCAGCGTCGATCCGCTGACCGAGGACGCCGGCCGGCCGGCCCTTTCGACCGACCAGCTCGCCCGGATCGAGAACGCCCGCGAGTTCGCGAGGACCGCGGCGGCGCACCTGGGCGACGCGGCCCGCGAGTGCGCCCTGTGCCCGGACCTGCGGCCGCTCGCGGCTTCGATCCGGGCCGTCGCCGACGGTCACCTGAAGGACGCCGACGACGCGCTCCGCCGGAGTGCGCTCGTGCCGGCCCGCGAGCGCGCCGCGGTTCTCGCCGCCGGGCGCACGGCGCTCGCCGACGCCGCCGGCCGCACCGAGGAACTGGCCGCTCTCAACGAGTCGCTCAACCGCTCGCGGCTCGACGCGATCGCACTCGCCGACCTCGCCGCGGCGCAACTGGCGCTGGCGAAGCGCGCCGCCACCGCCCCGCCCGAGGAGGTGCTGAAGGCGCAGGAGGAACTGCTCGCGGGCCTGACCCGGCTCGTGGCCGAGAGCCCGCGGCTCCAGACGGCGACGGCCGCCGCCCGGCAGGTGGAACTCGACCGCCTCGCGGCGCGTGCGACCGACCTCGCCGGCGCGGTCCGCGACCTGAGCGCCGCGGCCAACGAGTTCCACGCGACCGCGAAGGAGCGGGCGTTCGCCGCGGTCCTCGCCGACCAGAAGGACCTCGCGGCCGCGGCCGGGGACGTGCTCGCCCGAGCCGGGACCGCGGCGCGGCTCGCCGGCACCACGCTCCCGAAGCCGGAGGAGTTCACGCGGGTCGCCGGGCTGATCGCCGACGGCAAGAACGTGGACGCGCTCGTGGCCCTCGCGCAACTCGCCGCCGCGCTCGACGCGGCCGCCGCGACGTTCGACGCGTGGGCCGCCGAGCGGGCCGACTCGAAGGCCGCGGCCCGGCACCTCGCGCTGTGGCAGGCCGACCTCCGCGCCCGGTTCCGCGCCGCGACCGGCGGCACCCCGGCGGCGTTCGGCGCGCTCCCCCCGGAGGCCCGCGCCGCGCTCCGCACCGAGCAGGCCGCGGTCCGCACCGCCGCGCTGGCGCTCCGCGTCGCCCCCGGCGAGAGCACGCGGGAGCGCGACGCCGCCGTCGAGCACGTCACCGGCGCGGTCCACTTCCTGAGCGGGACCGGGGCCGACGCCGACCGCGCGATGCAGATCGCCGCCGACCACCTGGCCCGGCTCGCGAAGGTGCTCCCGACCGTTCCCGAGCGGCTCGCGAAGACCCGCCCGGAGTTCGACAAGCTGCTCCGCGAGCAGGAGTCGATCACGGTGAACGTCGAACAGGTGCTCCGCGAGCAGGTACCCCGCCCCACCGACCCGGCCGCGGCCGCGAAGAAGCTCGCCCCCCTCGCCGGCCGCCAGGAGCGGCTCGCGCCGCTGTTCGCCGCCCTCGACCTCCCGGGGTTCGACGCCCGCCGGCTCCGCACGCTCGCCGCCCTCGCCGCGGCCGCGGCCGACCTCCACGCCGCCCACTTACAGGACGTGCCGGCCTCGCAAGCCTGGGCGCGGCGCGAGTTCGACCGGTTCCGCACCGCCCTGTTCGACAACGCCGCCCCGCCCGACGACAAGGCCGACGAACTCGCCCGCAAGCTCGACGAGGCCGCCCGCGCCGTGCAGTCCAGCGGGCCGACCCCCGCACTCGCGGCCGCCGTGCAGGACGCCTACAAGCAACTCGGCCGGGTCACCCGCACGCCCGAGGCCGCGGCCCTTCTGAACGACGCCACCGAGTCCCTCCGCACCGCCGACCTCGCGTTCCGCGCCGCCCCGAAGCCCGGCGAACTCGAGCGCAAGCTCCGGGCCGCGGCCGACGACCTCGCGCGACTGGGCGACCGCCTGAACGGGGCCGAGTCGGACCTCGACCGGGTCCGCCGGCTCGCGGCCGGCCGGCGGCTCGCCGCGGCGCGGGCGAAGGAGGTCCAGCCGAACTCGCCGGTGAACCCCGAGGCCTCCCGCGACCTCGGCCGCGAGCTGGAAGAACTCCTGCTCACCCGCGTCGGCCCGTTCGCACAGGTCCAGAAGAAGCGGACCGCCGACGAGTACGCCCGGCTCCGCGACAAGCCCGCGCCGGACCGCCAGGCCGGGGCGCACGCGGCCCTAGCGGTCGCCCTCGAAGAACTCGGGGCCCTCATGGCCGACTCCG
The DNA here is from genome assembly GCF_051859125.1 of Gemmata sp. Classification (NCBI taxonomy): domain Bacteria; kingdom Pseudomonadati; phylum Planctomycetota; class Planctomycetia; order Gemmatales; family Gemmataceae; genus Gemmata; species Gemmata sp. The sequence continues at coordinate 577 of NZ_JBHYGG010000178.1, read as the reverse complement.
GGGACCAGGTCGCCGCGTTCGACCGCGCCCCGCCGCCGGCCGAGCCGGCCGGGGCCGGGGCGCACCTGCCGTCGCGGCCGCTCGCCGACGCGCTCCGCGAACTGGCCCGGGGGCACCGCGCGGCCCGCGAGCGGATCACCAACCTCCCCGCGGACCTCGCCCGGTGGACGAAGCCGGCGGGGGCCGACCCGCTCGCCGCGGTCGGGGAGCGGCAGCGGGCGCTGGCGGCCGACGTCTCGAAGCTCGTCGCCGTGCTGACGGCCCGGCCCGCGGCGCTGCCGGCCGACCCGTACTTCGCCGAGTCCGAGGCGGTGCTCGTCGCGGGCCACATCGGGAACGGGGCGGTCCGCGAGGCGCAGGAGAACGGCGACCGCGCCGCCCGGTTGCTCCGCAGGCTCGCCGCCGCGCCGCTCGCGAAGGGGGCCGCCGACCTCGCCGACCGGCAGGAGCGCCTGCTCCGCGACCTGGCGCGGGCCGCGGCGCAGCCGGGGGCGGTCGCGGCCCGGCTGCTCGCACGCGGCGGGGAACTTGCGCACCGCTCCGGCGACCTCGCGGCGGCGCTCGACGCGGCGGCGCG
>NZ_JBHYGG010000177.1:0-5368 GCF_051859125.1 Gemmata sp. | reverse complement strand
AGCGTTCGCCTGGCCGGGCCTGCCGCATCGCCCGGTTCGGGCTGTCTTTGTGCGCTATCACCGGCCGTTACTCAGGTGGAACAGCCCCCGCGAGAAGCCGACCACTGTGGGGCTGATGTCGTACCCGTCGGCGTACATGAATCTGTCCCGATAGTTCGCCAGCGCGGCCGGGGCCGACGCCAGCAGACCCCAGAACGCCGTCCCGATCGCCCGGCGTCGCGCCCCGGGGCACCCACGCCCGAACCGCAGCTCGGCCTGCAGGTCGTCGTCCGTGCAAACGAACGGGGTGAGCTGCGGCTCGCCACCCGTGACGCTCACGGCTAACAGGGCGGAGTCGAGGAACTGCCACCGAACCGCGTGTCGGCAGGTCGGTGGTGCGAACCCTAGAGCCACCGGCAGCCGTGCCCGCACCCACAGGGCGTTGTGGAACTCGAGCAAGTTGTCGCCGTCCGGCTGCACCCCGGTCGGCAAGTATGCGGCGGAGTACGCTTCGAGCGGTTCGGCCGGCACCTCGTCGCCCCAGTGGTCCGGCGTCCAGAGGGCGACCGGCACGAAGGCCAGCCCGTCCCACCGGGTCGAGTGGGTCGCCGAGTCCAGCAGGCTTGCGCCGTCGAGGTCGTTTGCGGCCGCCACCCCAGTAAGCCCTCACTCGCTGAACGACCCCGCGCGGCTGACCCGGCCCCACTTCGGGGCCGGGGCGTGAATGTGGAAGCTTGTGATGATCTGCTACGGGGTGCTCAAGAACCGGATTCCGTTCGACCCCAACTGAACCGGGGTTCGTGCGGCGGCCGGGGGACCGGCGGGTGAGCTCCCGGCCGCCGGACGAACCACGCGGATCGGGGGTTGACCACATGCCATCTGGTTCGGCTTCGGGCGCTAGTGGAACCGCGCCGCCGCCCGCTTGCCGGTGAGCAGGTCATACGCGGGTGACGAGTCGTGCCACCGGATGACGACCGGCACCGGGTAGCCCGCCCCGCCGGCCTCCGCCCACAGCCGCCGCAGCTCCTCGATCAGAACCTCCTCGATCACCGGCTCGGCCTTCCGGCCGATGGCCCGCCGGTACGACTCCCACGGGATCGAGTCGAACCGGGGGAACACTAAGTCGGACATCAGGTCGGCCCAGTGGTCGGCCCCGCCCGCCCCCACCGTGTACACGCACACCGACAGGGTGGTGCAGGCGTCGTGGATCTCGAACCGCACATGGGTGGTGCCGGGAGGTAGTGCCTCCGTCGCCATGCGCCGGAGCTGCTCGGCTCTCCGCGGCCAGAACCGGGCGAGCCGCCCGCGGATGGCGACTTTCAACACGGCGAGCTTCGCCGTCCGCTGCTGGGCGATGGTCGGCTTCCTCGCCTTCGCCACTCCGATGCCCTCCGCCGCCGAACGACCCGGTTCAGCTGCCCACCCCGGCTTTGAGGGGCGGGTCGGCTGCAACCGATGGTTCGGCCTCTGAGCCTACCCCTTGCCGAGCACCGAGTCCACCACCCAGCACCCGCGGACGTGCGGCCCCGGCCCGCGGCAGTGGTTCAGGATGTCATCGCTGTTGCACCCGGCGTCTTGGAGCGCGTCGGCCAGGATCGGCATCAGGTCGAAGGCGCGTTTTTCGTAGATGCCCGTTGCAAGTGCAAGGACATCGGACGTGAGCCAGGCGGCATCCATGGTGAGGGGGTGAAAAGGGTTCCCGAATATCTCCCGTATCAGTTGTGCTTGAAGCACCTGCTGGTGCTTATCCGGTTCGTTCTGCTGTTCGGTGACGCAGGCGGCGTTTGCGGCAACATGGAGCAGATACCCCCATTCAGTATCCAGGGAGAGCGAGAGAACTGCTGCGCGCCCTGGGTTCTGATGGCGCCGACCCAGCACTCCGCCCCGCATGAACGCATCTGCTTTCGCTGCATCGGAGCTAATTTGGGCGACGTGCTCGCTGTTTGCCATTCCGTCTGCATAACTCTCTGCTACCTCGACCGCAGCTCTACTTCGCTCGTCAGGCAGAAAGTGCCAGACTCGGCGGCAGCAAGCGACAGCGAACAGCCTCAACTTCCGAGTCCCTTCCCAGTGCCACAACAAATGCTTCTGCATCAGTGTCGGATCGCCGCACTCCAGCCACTCCGCTTCCGTCATCGCTCGCCCTCCACGCCGCTCATCATCCCCGATCGCACGCCGGGTGCAAGTCGTCACATCACCCCTTCGCCGCCCCGTTCTCGCTACGCGGCTCAGAGATCTGAGCCGGATGCGGCACACCTCGGCGCTACGCAATCGAGCCGTGGCGACTATGCCATGTGCATCTGTTTGAGCCCTTCGACCCGATGCTACTGGACAAAGTACGGCATCTGACGGATACTCGCCGCACCGTCAATCTCCCCAGAGGCTCTCCCGTGCGATCCAATGCAATTATTCTCATCCCCCTGGCAGCGCTCACGCTAACGACCCTCCTCCCGGCGAGGGCGGAACCCCCGAAGCCGGAGAAGTTCGACGACACCGGGTTCGTCAGCATCTTCGACGGCAAGACGCTCGACGGCTGGAAGGTGTCGGCGAAGACCGGCCACAGCGGAGCCAGCAAGAACAAGAGCGGCGGCAAGTGGCTGATCGAGGACGGCGCGATCGTCGGGTCGCAAGACATCCCCGCTAACGGTGGCATCGTCATCACCGAGAAGCAGTACGGCGACTTCGAGGTGACGCTCGAAATGAAGAACGACTATGGACCTGACAGCGGTCTGTTCCTCCGGAGTACCGACACGGGCAAGTGCTACCAAGCCATGATTGATTATCACTCAAACGGCAATCTTATGGGTGTCTATGGCGAAGGGCTCGGTGGCAAGCCTCACGTCCGCAACTTCGACTTCGGCAAAGAGGTTACCAAGATCGTGGTCCCGAGCAAGCAGGGGCCGAGCGACGTGAAGTGCCCGGTTGCTGTGGAGGACTGGTCGAAGTTCTGGAAGCACGGCGAGTGGAACGAGCTCCGCGCCCGCATCGAGGGGAACCCGCCGAAGGTCACCACCTGGATCAAGGGCGTCAAGTTCATGGAGTACCAGGACACCGAGAAGCGGCTCGGCGACACGGGCGGCATCGCGCTGCAGGTCCACGGCGGCGGCGACTACACCAAGCAGTTCGTCCGGTACCGCAACATCCGCGTCAAGGAACTCGGTAATAAGTGACGTTGGCTCGGCCACTTTATCGCCACTCCGGCTCAGATCTCTGAGCCGCGACCGAATCACCTCGCGTCGGCGCATGTCCTCCGATATAAAAGACATGCGCCTCCCCGGACTGTTCGGAGGGGCAAAAAAATGACCGGGCCAAGGTGCGGCAAACACCCCGGCCCGGCAGTTCCGATCAGCCTTTCGAGGAGGCCGACCGATGCCCAATTCTACACGCGCACCGGCGGCCGGCACAGGGAAACCCGTCAAGGCCGCGATCTACCTGCGTTGCTCCACCATGAAGCAAGAGGACTCGCCCGACCGGCAACGGTCGCAGGTCGTCCCCTACGCCGAGCGGAACGGGTACGAGGTCGTCGCGACGTTCGCTGACGAGGGCGTGCCGGGCGACGAGATCCTGCGCCGCCCCGAGTTCTGCAAGATGCTGGAAGAGGCGAAGCGGGGCAAGTTCAAGGTGATCCTCTGCGACGACGTTGACCGCTTCGGGCGGTTCGACTCTCTGCAACTCGGTGAGGTCGCGTCACCGCTCGTGCGGGCCGGGGTGCGGCTCGTCACGGTCGCCCAGGGCGAGGTCGTATGGTCGAGCCTCATGGGCCGGATCAACTCGATGCTCCAGGCCGAGTTCAAGAAGTCCGAGTCGAAAGACATCAGCCGCCGCGTCATGACCGCGATGCTCCAGAGGGTGAAGGCGGGAGAGTGGGTGGCCGGCCTCGCCCCCTACGGCTACGAGGCGGTCAAGGTGAAGGGCGAGGGCACCGGCCGCGAGCGCCGCACGCTGGTACCTGTTCCGGTCGAGGCCGAGGTGGTGCGGTGGATCTTCGCCCAGATCGCTGACCGGGGGATGACGGTGAACTGGGTCGCCCAGGAGCTGACCGAGCGCCGCACGCCGCTCCCGCGGCAAAAGGGTAAGGGCCGGCGCGACCCGAGCCGGAACGCCTTCTGGTATCCCAAGCAGGTCGCGGACATGCTCCGCAACCGAGCGTATGTCGGGGACATCGTGTGGAACCGCACCACCGGGGGCGGGTACTCCGAATTCAACGGCGAGCAAGTCCTCCAGCACGACAGCAAGACCGGTCCCCGCGACCACGGGTCGTCGGCGCTGGTCGAGGTTCGCGGCACCCACGAGGCCATCGTCACCCGGGAGCAGTTCCAGAAGGTGCAGGAGGTCATCGCCGGGAACCGGAAGCGGACCACGCCCAAGAAGGCCGATGAGGCGGACTACCTCTTCACGCGAATGCTCGTCTGCTCGCGGTGCGGCTCCTTCATGGTCGGCCGGCCCTACCAGCGGAAGAAGGGCGCTGCTCAGACCTCTGAGCCGGCGTCGAACGACCCCGACCGGCGGTTCTACATGTGCGGGGGCTACTTCCGGCTGGGCAAGTCGTATTGCAAGGCACACACCATCCCCGAAGCCCCGCTGCGCGAGCGGGTCGTCGGCGCGGTCGAGGCGTACTGCCGGACGTGGATCGACGGCTTCCGGGCAACGCTCCAGGCCGAGATCGACGCGGCCCGGCAGGTGGACCACGGGCTGATCTCCAGGCTCAAGGCCGCGGTCGCCGACTTCGACACGCGGATCGCAACGGGCGAGCAGAACCTCATGTTCGAGCCGAGAGACACCCCCGCACGCCGGGAGCGGGCCGAACGGTTGCGGAACTCGCTGGACGAGATGGAGGCGGAACGCGAGCAGCTCCGCGCCCAGCTCGCCAAGATCGAGGACGGAACATTCGCCGCGGAGAAGGAGCAATCGCTCAAAGACCACGAAGAGGTTCTGTGGATGGTCCGCGAGGCGCTCACGAGCGGCGACGCGGCCGACGTTCGCCGGGTGATGCGGGAGGTCGTGAGCTGCATCAAGCTGTCGTTCAACTACCGGGTGGCCGGCAAGCGGGAACTCTCTTCCCTGGCGAAGGCCGAGGTGATCCTGCGGCCCCAGACCACGACTCACAACTTGGGGGGTTTGGCAACCTGATGGGGATCTACGGCGAGGGGATCGGCGGCAAGCCGCACGTCCGCAACTTCGACTTCACCAAGGACGTGACCGAGATCAAGGTGCCGAGCGGCCAGCCCGACGGCGGGTTCAAGTGCCCGGTCGCCGCGGCCGACTGGCCGAACTTCTGGAAGCCGGGCGAGTGGAACGAGCTCCGCGCCCGCATCGAGGGGAACCCGCCGAAGATCACCACCTGGATCAAGGGCGTCAAGTTCATGGAGTACCAGGACACCGAGAAGCG
>NZ_JBHYGG010000176.1:0-5505 GCF_051859125.1 Gemmata sp. | reverse complement strand
CCGAGCCCGAGCGCCGAGCGAGGGTCCACGCTGGCCCTCGCTCGGCGCTCGGGCTCGGACCAATACCCCACGGTTCCGGTCCAATCGTACTTGGTATGAGAGCGGGTGTTGTTGGAGGGGTGCGCCCGCTCGCCCGGCCGCGGTCACGGGAGCAGGTCGGCGACGCGAACGGCGGCGGCCGGTGCGGCCCGCGGGGCCACGGTCTCGGTCTCGGCGTGCGTGGTGTGGCTCCGGTACGCGGTCGCCCCGAGGCCGGCCGGCAGCGGGACCGGGTCGCGGAACACGTGCAACTGGCGGCCCGGAAGGTCGACGACCCAGTACTCCGGCACCGCCGCCGTGGCGTACAGTTCGGCCTTGGTCGTGAGGTCCATGAACAGCGTGGTCTCGGACACTTCGGCGATCAGGACCGCGGCGGTCGGGGTCCGGTTCGCGTAATCGCGAATGGTTCCCGTGACCACGGCGAGGTCCGGGCCGGGGTCGTTGTCCGTGCCGATGTCGAAGCCCTGCTGGTTGCGGACGTAGTGCCCCGCGGCGAACGCGGTCCGCAAGAACTCGTGGAGCAGGCTGAGGGCGGTGTCGTGCGGGGGCTTGGGCAGCGCCATCGTGAAGACCTCCCCGTGAATCAGCATCGTCTTCACGCCGTCGAACACCACGGTCTCGCCGAGCTTGCGGTACTCGGCGATCGTCCAGCGGCGCGGGGACCAGCCGGCCGCGGCCGGTTGCGGCACGGCTCGCGGGGCGACGGGCGGTTGGGGAGCGGGGGGCGGGGTGATCGTGGCGGCGGTCATGGCGTGTCCTCCACCGAAGAGCGTACCGTCATTGCTTGTCGAGCACGAGGTCAACGACCCAGCACCCGCGGACGTGCGGTCCCGGCCCGCGGCAGTGGTTCAGCACGTCGTCGCTGTCGCACCCCGCGTCTTGCAGCGCGTCGGCAAGGATCGGCATCGCGCCGAAGTCCCGCGACTCGTACATCCCCTGCGCCAGTGCGACCGCCGTTGACGTGCGCCACTCGGGAGAGGAGGCTACGGAGCGGAAGGGGAGAGGGCCGAGGACATCGTGGAGCAGGTCACGCCGAGTTTTCATTGCACGGTCGAGAGTCGCGGCAAAGTCGCTGGCGGTAAAATCGCGACCGGATGCCCGCAAGGTATGCCAGGTGACAGCATCGGCCGATTCCCTCATAGCGGACCGGGCGGCCCAAGATGCGTTAGCGTCGCAAGTGTCTCCGCCAAAGTCAGGACGGTAGCTGATGCCACCAATGATGTGCCGAGGAAAATCGGTATCCGCAGCCCGAAACAGCGCTCGCGTCTCACGGAGGTTGTCGACGGAGATACTGTTGTCCGCGTATCGCTCCGCCGTCTCGACCGCATGACAACTCAGAACATTGAGGACGTGCCAAGACAGGCGGCAACACGCAACGGCGAAGAGGCGCAGTTTTCGATCACTCACTTTGCCAGCAATGAAGTCAAACCGCGCCCGCCAGTCGGAACAATCTAGCCACTCCTCTTCGGTCATCGGTCGCCCTCGTGGTCAGGGACGGAGCGATTCGAGGAAGCTCAGCGTGAGCCGCACGCACGCCTCGGTCGAGAGCCAGTGGATCAGGTGGCCCGCACCCGGCACGTCCACCCGCGTGCAGTCGGCGAGCGCCGCGGTCATGCGGTCGGCGTCGGGCCGGGGCAGCATCCCCCCGCGGGCCTCTTCGCCCCGCAGCAGCAGCACCGGGCACGGGGTGCCCCGCCAGATCGCCTCCTCGTCGTAGCCGTCCAGCCACGAGCCGCCGAGGAGCGGGTCGAACACGCCGGGGTCGACGTCCGGGAGGCACCGCGCCGCGAACCGGATCATCGCCGCGTCGCGGAAGTCGCCGAGCCGCGCCGTGCCGCCGTTCGGCTGGGGCAGGGGGGTGTTCGCGAGGTCGCGGGCGAGGTCGGCGACCGGCCGGTTCTGCCCCGCCAGCCGCTGCGCCGCGGCGAACTGCGGGTGGTACATCGTCCGGTCGAGCCGGGCCAGGAAGCTGCTCCCCGGCGGGTCTTCGAGGACCACGCCCCGCACGCGGTCGGGCTCGGCGGCCGCCACGCCCGCGGCCGTCACCGCCCCGAGCGAGTGCCCGAAGAGCACGACGGGTTCGGGCAGCGCCCGCACCACGGCGGCCGCGTCGCGGACGTAATCGACGACGCGGTAGCCGCCCGGAACGCGGCCCGACCGGCCGTGCCCGCGGTGGTCGAGCGCGTGGACGTGCCACGAGCCCGCGAGGTGCGGAAACAGCGGCGCGAAGTCGCGGCCGCACCGCGAGATGCCGTGGAGGAACAGGACCGGCGGGCCGTCGCCGGGGCCGGAGAGGACGCGGACGCGGACCTCGCCCGTGTCGATGAAGCGCTCGGTGAACATGGGGGAGATGATACGGACCGCCCGGCGGGCTGTGCGCGGGCGGCGGGTGTGATAAGATGCCGCGGCCGGGTCCGAAGCTCAACGGTCGAGCAGGGTGCTCATAACACCTTGGAAGTCGGTTCGACTCCGACCGGACCCACTGGCCTGATCCCCTACAGCCGAAGCGTTTCACGCTTGCCCCGGGCCGGCCCCGGGCGCGGCTTCCAAACCGACGTTCCGTGGAAAATTCCACGGAACGATTTTGGAGGTTCCGCACCGTGCCCCCGAGCCGCAAACTCACCCCGTCCTACCTGCTCCACCGCCAGTCCGGCCGGACGCGCCCGCGCGGCGTGGACCGACCCCACCGGCACCCGCCACCAGAAGCTGCTGCCCGGCAAGTACGGGTCGCCCGAGTCGCTCGCCGCCAAGGCCCGGCTCGAACTCGAACTCGCGACCTCGCCGACCGGCACACCCACCGTCTCCACCGCGATCACCGTGGCCGAGGTGCTCCTCGCCTACGTGCGGTACGCGGAAGGGTACTACCGCACCGCCGACGGCAGCCCCGCCAGCGAGGTCAAGAGCGTCAAGCGGAGCCTGAAGCCCGTGCGGGAACTCTACGCCGACCCCCAGCCGCTCAGTTCGGCCCGCGGGCACTCGCGGCGGCCCTCGCGGGGTACGGGCTCGTGCGGCTCCGCCGCCGGCACCCGAGCGGAAGACGGGACCCGCGCTGACCAACTCGCCCAGCTCCTCCGGGCGTGGTAGGCTGTGCCGAGCGTCGCTGGCGGCCGTGGTCCGCGTGCGGGACAATTGCACTCATTTTCCGAGGTAATCGCGTAGGACGTGTTCGGGGAACGGCTCGTCCCAGCCCGCCCCCAGTCGCTGGCCGTTGATCCCGATCGGGGCCTTGGCCTTCTTCAGCACGGCCAGCGCCGTCCCGCGGACCACGGACGTGTCCTCGGGCGCGTGCCCTTCCCGGAGCGGGTGGTCGTCCTCACGCGGCGCCACATCCAGAACCCGGTGGCACTCGTTCTCGCTGCTCCAGTGCCGGCGGGGCGCACCCCGGAACATCTTCTCGGACCCCCGGCGACTGCTGATGGAGTCGCGCACCTCGCGCCCGTCCTTCCCGTTCACCCGTCGCCGACTCACCGCGCACACCACCGACTTCGAGCCCGCCCACAACGCGCCGTCCCGAATGGCCTCCGGGTTCGTCAGCACGATGCGGAACCGGAGCTCCTCGCGACCGTGGGAGTGCTCGTCGGGCTTGGCCGTCGGCGTGGTCCGCCCAACCCGGCCGGGCGTGGCGGGGCTGGCCGGCAGCGGCCAAGACGCCGCCCCAGGAACTTCGGGTGAGTCGTGAGTACCGGAGCCTTGTTTGAAGTGTTGTGGTGTACCTGAAGGAGCACCGTTTCGACTGGATCAAGCGGGCCGACCGGGATGCGGCCGGCGACACGGAACTGGACATCAAGGGCATCGGCGTGAAGGTGATCCCGAGGGACGAAGCGGGCAAAGGGCCGGCGAACGGTTAGCGGACCGAGGGCGAGTGCCACAGGCGCCTGTCGACCCGCGCCCCCGGGTGGACGTCCCGGGCACGCGCGGAACGCCCCGGCGCTCGCGTGCACGAGCCGCACCTGCGGCTGGTCCGCCCCCGTCTACCCGCCGCCCTTCGCAGCCCCAGCGCGAGGCGGGCCGAGGTCAGCCTGGCGGCCGGCGCGCCGCCCCGCGGCGCGGTGTTCCGGCCCCAGCTCCTGCCGCGGCGTGGGCCGGTCGTGCTCGTCCTCGATCTCGCCGACGATCTCCTCGACCACGTTCTCCAGCGTGATCATCCCCAGCACCGGGCCCTCCCCGTCGCGCACCAGCGCCATCGGGCGGCCGGCCGCGCGGAGCGCCTCCAGCGCCGCCGACACGTCCCCGTCCGGCCCGAGGAACAGCGGCGGGTACAGGGCCGCCCCCAGCGACACCACCCCCGTCTCCACGTACGCCATCAGCAGGTCCTTCGTGTTCGCCACCCCGACCACCCGGTCGAGGTCGCCGTCGTACACCGGCAGCCGTGTGTGGGCCGTCCGCCGGATGACGTCGAGCACCTGTGCGGCCGGGGCCCGCACCTCGACGGCGTCCACTGCCCCGCGGGGCACCATGCAGTCGCGCACCGTCCGGCCCGACAGGCGGAACGCCTTGCGCAGCACCGCCGCCTGGGCCGGGGCCAGCTTGCCCGCCTCCTGCGTCTCGTCGACCAGGCTCTCCAGCTCCTCGGCCGAGTGGGCCGCCTCGCCGGCGGCCGCCGGCTGGAACCCGCACGCCCGCAGGACGAGGCCGCCCACGCCGTTCATGGCGGCGACCAGGGGGCGGGTGAGGGCGGCGAACCAGCCCAGCGGCCGGGCCACCCACAGCGCGGTCTGGTCCGGTCGCTGCAGGGCCATCGTCTTGGGCACCAGCTCGCCGAACACGACGTGCGCGAAGGTGATGAGGAGGAAGGCCAGGGCGACCGCCACGGCGTGGGCCGCGCCGCCGGCCCACGGGGAGGGGAGCGCGTGGAACGCGGGCTCGAGCAGCCCGGCCAGGGCGGGCTCGGCGACCCACCCGAGGGCGATGCTGGCCAGGGTGATCCCGAGCTGGGTGGCGGCGATGGAGCGGTAGAGGTTAGACACCGCGTCCCGGACGTCGGCGGCCCCGCCCCGGCCCTGGCGGACCATCTCGTCCACCCGCGTCTTGCGGACCGCCACGAGGGCGAACTCGGCGGCCACGAACAGGCCGTTGATCGCGACGAGGGCCGGCAGGCTGAGCAGGCCGAGGGCGGTCCAGACCCCGGACAGTTCGGACGGCAAAACAGGCACGGACATGCGGGGCGCCCCTGGCCGATCCGGCGGACGAAGTCCGGCAGCCTCGGCACCGTATCCGTGGCAAAGGCCATGCCGCCTGCCGGGCCCGGGGGTTCGCGCCGGCCCCGCCTTCACGCTCCCTGAGCGGCCGCAACCCGCCCGCAAGGAAGGGGGCTGCTTCCCGGGACGGCACCGCGGGGGACGCGGACGCGGATCGGCCTCGTCCGGCCGCCGGCATCATCCGCACGCGGCCGCGCGGGTCACCGGCCCACCCAGGGGTCGCGCACTATGAACGGCTGACGGGGTAACGGTTTGGGGCTACACCGAG
>NZ_JBHYGG010000175.1:0-5520 GCF_051859125.1 Gemmata sp. | reverse complement strand
GAGGTGGGGCGCGCCGGGCTTCTCGCAAGCCCGGCGTGACGGTGAGGCAAGAACGAGGGTCGGCCGCCCCCACCTCGCCCCGTTCCGACGGGGAGAGGTCGCGACCCGGCTCTGCGGGTCGCGGGTGAGGGGTCTTCAGCGCTTCGGAGCCCCCGTGGCTCGAACGCTCCCTTACTTCTTCGCGTCGCCGGCGGCGGAGCGGCGGCGGCGGCCGCTCAGCAGGTAGATGTCGGCGCGGACATCGGTCAGCGGGTCGCCGGCCGAGTCGATGCCGTCCACCCGCGGGAGCGGGTCGAAGATGATCTTCCGCAGCTCCGGTTCCTGGTCGTCGAGAACAGTCGTGAGGGTGATCGTGCCGAACGGCACTTCGGGGCGGCTGTCCGGCCAGGTCACGCTCGCGTTGGTCACGTCGTCGCCCGGTTCCGCGATCTGCACGAACACGCCGAGCGTCACCGGTTCCTTCGCGAGCCGCTCGCGGAGTTCGTCGAACAGGAAGTTCGGCGACTTCTTGGCCGCGTCGGCGTCGGACAGGTGCTCGACCCCGGCCGCGGGGCGGACGCGGAACCGGCCGTGCTTCGTCGTGCCGTCGGCCGCGGTAAAGATGAACGCGGTGATCGCGAAGAACGCCTCGCGGGCGAAGCTCGTCGGGATCGGCTTCGGCGATTCCACGAACGCCTTGGCCTGCGGGTGCGAGGCGAGGAACGCGCCGATCGCCTCGGGCTTCCCGGCCCCGGCCGCTGCCGCGCCGCGGAGGAACTCGACGAACTCCTCGCCGGTGCGGACCGGGAACCCGTTCGTGGAGTGCGCGACGATGTCGGTGTGCGCGTGCGCGCCGAGGTTGAAGCGGACCGCGATGCCGCGGGGGCCGGACTTCGCCGGGTCGTTATCCGGGACGGTCGGCACGCCGGTCGAGTCGGAGTAGCGGACGACGACCGGCGTGGACGGCCGGTTGGCGTGCGGGGCGCGGGTGAGCCTCGCGGCCTCCGGCGACGGCGCGAACGTGCCGCCGCACATGATCCCCTTGGCGTGCGCCGGGCGGAACCCGGGGTGCAGCCCCGAGAGCGCGTCGAGGGCGTCGAGCAGTTGCTGCGAGAGGGCGTGGTTGTCGATGGTGCCGACCGGCATGTGCGGGCTCCGGGAACTGATGCGGGCGAGCGTGGAACAGTCACAGGATACCCGCCGGCCGAGCGGGGCTTGAAGTGAATTCGGCGCGTGGGCGGAGGGCGAGCGGCGTTGCGGGAGCGGTTGCGAGGGGTGCGTGGTCCTGGCGAGCCGGGAGCGTCAGTGACCGGAGTCACCTAACTGGCGCTCCCGGCTCGCTGCGCGGTCGGTTCACGGTTTCGGCGGCTCCGGCGGCTTCATCGGCGGGGCGGGCGGGGCCGGGGGCCACGCTTCTTCGAGGAGCAAGCCGGACAACTCGGCGGCGGCCTTCCACGCCTCGGACAGTGCACGGTTCCGCTCCAACCGCAACTCGGCCATCGTGCGCTGGGCCTCGATCACCCGAAGGTACTCGAACTGGCCGCCCTTGAAGGCGTCGAGCGACAGCTTGAACGTCTCCTCGGCCCGCGGGATCAGCTCCGTGCGGTACCGCTCCGCCCGTTCCCGGGCCGCGGCGTACGTCTGGAACGCGGTCGCCACGCGGTCGGCGAGTTCGTTCTCCACCTGGGTCACGTTCAGGGCCGCCCGCGCGAGTTCGGCCTTCGCCTCGCGGATGTTCCCCTGGTTCCGGTTCCACACCGGGAGCGGCATGCTCAGGGCGGCCGTGCCGTCGTACGACTTGTTCTCGAACTGGCGGACGAACCCGCCCAGGACCGTGACGTTCGGGATCGGCTCGGCCTCGGCCCGGCGGACCGCCGCCTGCGCGCGGTCGATGCCGACCTTCGCGGTCCGCACGTCCGGGTGCGTCGCCAGCACCGCCACCCGGGTCGCCTCCAGGTCGTAGTCCGGGAGCCCGTCGAGCGAGCCCGCGACCGCCGCGATCGGCAGCGCGCTGTTCCCCGCGGTCGCGGCCAGCCTTCGGTACGCGGCCGGCAGCTCCTTCTCCACCGAGTGTAGGTCGGTCTGGATCCGCTCCCGCTCGATCTCGATCTGTATCAGGTCGAGCTTGGCGATCTTCTGGGCCTTGAGGAGGACCCGGCCGTTCTCGACCGACTCGTCGGCGAGCCGAGCGAGTTCGGCGAGCACCCCGATCCGCTGCTGGAGCGCGAGGGCCTGGTAGAAGTCGGCCCGGACCGCGGCGGCGACCGCGTACCGCTCGCCGAGCAGGCCGAGGGCCGCCTGGTCCACCTCCCGGGCCGCGACCGCCTGCGAGAGCTTCAGCTTCTTGCCCGTAACAATGGTCTGCGTGAGCCGCGGGACGGACAGGATGCCGGGGCCGGTGCGGTCCCCGATCTCGTCGTAGCTCGCGGCGAGTTCCGGGTTCGGGTACAGCCCGGCCTGAACGAACCGCCCCTGGGCGGCGTCGATGGCGATGGTCGCGCGGCCGATTCGCGGGTTCTGGGCCACCGCGAACCCGACGAACTCGTCCACGCGGCTGAGTGGCTGGGTGTGTTGCGGGTCGGCGGGGACCTCTGCGCTCGCCTGCACGACCGCCCCAACGGGGTCGGTGCGGCGCGCGACGTGCGGCTTCTGACCGGGCACGCGGTGCCCGAGCGGGTCGGCCGGCGGGGGCGGGAGTTCGCGGTCGAGGTACGACTTCACCCCGGTGCAGCCGAGGCCGCCGCTCAGCGAGGCCAGCAGAACGGCTTTGACTATCCGCCTCATGCGACGCCCGGGGACTTCAGGAAATCCGACGCACCACATCACACATCGACACGCCGCGATCGGCACCGTGAGCAAAGTTGATCGGACCCGAACCGGTGCCGCGCGGCCGACGGGTTCGCGAGAGTCGGTTCCTCGCTCCGCGAGGGGCACCGGCGGCGCTCCGAGCCTCGACCGGGTGCGCCGTTGCTCCGGAGTGCGACTCGCGGAGCGAGCCGCCTCCTTTACCCAGCTTCTCGACGCGGCCGCGCCCGTCTCCTCGGTTCATCTGGACAGCGGCTGGTCAGTGTGGCATACGGCGGGCGTCACCTGATGAGAGGGGTTGGTATGCGTGCGGTGTGGGTCGCCGTCGCGTTCGCGTTCGCCGGCGCTGCCGATCGCGCCGCCGCGCAGGAACTGCCGCCGGTCGCGCCCGGCCCCGGCGACGGCCCGTCGCTGCCCGGCGGCACCGAGGTGTCGCGGCCGCTCACGCCCGTCGAGATCGCGCCGCCTATCCCCGCGAAGCCCGAGCCGCTCCCCGAAGGGGTCGAGCGGGTCGAGGAGGTGGTGAAGCAGAAGTGCCGGCCCCGCGGGCCGCTCGGCCCGAACTGGGACGGCATGGAACTGCTGCTGTGGTGGCCGAAGGCCGCGCCCGTCCCGGCGCTCGTCACCGCGACCCGCGCCGGCGGCCCGCCCGCACTCAGCAACTCGAACACGCTCGTGGTCGTCGGCGGCCGCTCGCTGAGCGACCAGGCCATCGCCGGCGGCCGGTTCACCCTCGGCGCGGCGCTCGACGACTCGCAGACCGTCGGCGCGGAACTCGTGTACTTCTTCCTCGGCAGCCGGACGTTTAAGGCGACGGTCCACGGCACCGGGAACAACCGCATCCAGTCCCTCGGCCTACCGTACACCGACGCGACCACGGGGCTCGAAGCGGCGTTCGCGTCGGCCGCGCCGAACGTGGCCACGGGCTCGGTCCACGTCACGACGAGCCTCCGCATGCAGGGGGCCGAGGCGAACGGGGTCGCGAACCTGTGGGACACGAACGGGTTCAAGCTCAACGGCCTGGCCGGGTACCGGTTCCTCCAGGTGAACGAGGGGCTCACGGTCGAGCAGCGGCGGTTCGCGCCGGCCGGCAGCGGGACCATCTACGACGAGTTCACGGGGCACAACCGGTTCCACGGCGGGCAACTCGGCCTGAACGCGAACGTGAAGCACGGGGCCGTGTTCTGCGAGGTGACCGGGAAGGTGGCGCTCGGCCAGACGTTCGAGGTGGTGCGGATCGACGGGGCGACGGCGCTCGGCGAGGTCGTGCCCGGCGGCGTCTACACCTCGGCGACGAACATCGGCCGGTACACCCGGAGCGCGTTCGCGGTCGCGCCCGAGGGGACGTTCAAGCTCGGGGTGTGCCTGAGCGACTCGGGGCGGCTGTTCGTGGGGTACAACTTCCTGTACCTGAGCGAGGCGGTGCGGCCCGGCGACCAGATCGACCGCACCCTGACCCCGGCGAACGTGGCGGCGCTGAACCCCGGCGGCGCGCTCGTCCCCGGCGACCGCCCGCGGCCGCTGTTCAACTCCTCCGACTTCTGGGCGCAGGGGTTCACGATCGGACTGGAGACGCGGTACTGAAGGGGACATTGGACGTGGGTGGTGGGAGATGGTAAAGGCACGAGCCGCGGGGGTGATCCCGCGGCTCGTGTCTTTACCAACGACCAATTTCCAACGTCCCACCCCCACTCACCGGTTCTTCGACTGGAACGCGCCCTCGAACTGGTCGGCGCTGAAGCCCGCCGGCACGTTGCGGTCCGCGGCGTACTGGTACAGCGCGGCGAGCAAGATCGTGTTCAGCGCCGAGCTGACGGCCATGTGCAGCAGGGCCGCGACCACGCCGACCGCGATCAGCGCCGCGCCCACCGGCACCGCACCCTTCGCGAGCAGCAGCCCCCCGCCGACGAACAGCAGGACCACCGGGATCGCGAGCAGGAACAGGAAGAAGTTGATCCCCATGCGCCCGACGAGCGCCTCGCCCCACGTCTGCCGCACCAGCGACACCGACCGCCCGACCGACGCGAGCGGCCCGGTCTGCTCGACCACCAGGACCGGCACGACGAAGAACGTCATCACCGACCACGCGGTCCCGAGGACCAGCGAGATGTAGTACCCGGCGTCCTCGTAGGCGCTCTCGATGACCTGGAGCAGCACGCCGACGGTCGCGGACACGAGCGCCCACGCGAGGATCTGCGGCAACCGGGCCATCGCCATGCCGAACCCCGCCGACAGGCTCGGCTCGCGGCCGTTGAACCGCATCATCGCGCAGCTCACGAGCGCCGCGTTACAGAAGATCATCACGAAGTAGGTGGCGAAGTAGAACCCGAACCCGACCGCGTACACCCACGCGGGCGGCTTGCCGTTGTGGTGCTCGGCGTGCTGCTTCACCTGCGCCCAGTCCACGAGCGTGGCGAGCGGCACGGCGAAGCTGGCGACGACCAGCACGAACATCAGCCCGCTGACGAGCGGGAACCAGATGAGCTTCTTGTCCTGCGCGAGGACGCCCCACGAACTGCGGGCGAGTGACATCCCGTTCGAGAGCTTGTCGAACATGGCGGCGGGGACTCCGGATTGAGGGCGGTTGGAACGCGGGAAGTCTACCACACGCGGTCCGGCGAGCGACACCGCGGTAGGAGGGGTTCACCCGTTCTTCGCCCGTCACCTGTCCAGATTAGCGCGAATCCCGCGAAGTGGGCGAGCCGGGGGCGTGAGCGACCGGAGCAACGTTGCTCC
>NZ_JBHYGG010000174.1:0-5549 GCF_051859125.1 Gemmata sp. | reverse complement strand
AGTACTTGGTTCAAGTACTCCAAGGACTCTCCACGCATAGTGCGTAAGCCCTACGTGTACACCAGACACGCGACCGAGGTGTACGCGAAGCTCCCCGACGGCGAAGTGATCGGCAACAACAAGCACTACGTCGTGTGCCCGCCGTCCGCCCACCCGTCGGGGATTGTGTACCGGTGGCTGAACGGGCCGCCGCTCGGGGTCTCCGAGTTCCCGCGCATCGACCCCGAAGCGGCCGGCTTCCTGCGGGCGACACCAGCCCCGCACGACCCCCGGTCCAAGGGCGAAAGGCCCCAGAACTTACACAGAACAAAAACCAACAATGACATGTGTGCCACTTCCCAGACTCCAGCCCTGACCGACCTTCCGGCCGACGTCCGGGAGTGCGTCCTGCGGACGTCGCCCGCCCGCGCCGGGCAACGCAACCACAAGCTCCTCGCACTCGCCCGCGCCCTCCGCGACTGCGTGCCCGCCGGCGACGCGCAGCTCCGGTACGACGCCGTGCGGGTGTGGTGGTCACTGGCCCTGCCGGTCCTCGGGACCAGGGCGTTCGCGGCGACCCTGAGCGACTTCCGGCGGGATTGGGAGGCCGTGAGGGTGCCGACCTCGCAGTCGCGGCCGAAGCTGCTCATGCGTCAAGCGGCGGACGAGGCCCAGGAGGAGGGCGGCGACCGGTGCGACCGACTCAAGCGGGTGTGCGTCGGGCTCGCGGCGGCCGCACCCGACGGGGTGTTCTTCCTGAGCGTGCGGGACGCGGCGGCCTCGACGGACATTCCGTTCAGGACCGCCGCCCGGATGCTCAAGGGGCTCACGGACGGCGGCTTCCTCGAAGTGGTTTCGGCGGGGGTGCCCTCGGCGACGAGCCGCATGGCGACGAGTTTCCGTGTACGCGAAATGGGGGTGCGGCCGTGACCAAGGCACCTGCCCCGACGCTGCTGGACGTGATCGGCATGGGCTCGCGCCCGACCGCCCTGTGGTACAGGCCGACCGGCCGGGGCCGCTGGACCCGCGTGGGCCGGGCACACGACACCGCCGCCGCACTCGACCTGATGGAGACGTGCGGGTACCGCGGCGGGCAATGGTTCATCGGCGAGAAGCGGCCGGCCGCGACCCCCGCCCGCTGACCCGGACCACGGCCGGCGAACGGGCGACGCCGGCCGATCACGAGCCCGACACCAACGAGAGGTGACTGAACATGTCTGCGAAGTATGGGGCGGTCTCCGAGCGACTCGGGGCGAACGGTTTTTACGCGCCGGCTTGCTACCCACCAGGAACCACCGAGGCGAGCCGGTACACAGACGGGACGCGGCCCGGGACGGCTGACCGGTGGGCGATGATCGAAACTCTGAAGGCGATGGGGTTCGACACGACCCGCCTCCGCTGGAACACCCCGGACGGCGTGATCGCGGCCATCGTCTCGTACGCGCAGGCCAAGGCCCACCCGCCCACGCGGCCGAACCCGGTCGACCCCCAGTACGCCACCGGACCCGCCCTCCCGTTCGCGGACCGACAAGGGGTTGCGGCCCGGCTGGTCCGCGCCCAGATGACCGCGAAGGCCGCACGCATGGCCCGCGTCCTCAGTGGCGACCCAGTTGGGCAAGAGGCACTCCGCCGCCTCAACGCGAAGTCGAAGTGAACCCGCCGCGTGGTCCGGCGGCCCGCCGCCCGGACCATTTGGTCAGACCCCGACACCACCCGAACCAAGGAACCGCACCGTGAACGTAACGCTCGCCATTCAGACCATCACGCCGCTGGAGAACGGCCAGGGGGTCAACCTCGCGGTGGCGACCGCCACCCCGGACGACTACAAGGCGCTCAGCGACCACACCGGCCGTGCCGTGCAGGCCCTGTACGACCGCCTGCGGGCCGTGCGGGACCGGGCCGGCAGCGGCGAACTGGCCGGGGCGGTTGCCGCCGCCCGGGGCCGCGTCGAAGCGAACGACCGGCTGATTGCCGAAGTCCGCGCCGCGGCCGGCGACCTCGCCTGCAAGCTGAGCGACTCGGTCAAGGACACGAGCACCTGGGACCGATGGGAGCGGCTCAAGGCCGAGGAGGAGGCGTGCGTTCAGCGCCTCCGCCGCATCCAGGAGCGCACGCCGGGCTTGGCGGCGGACCTCGCGACCGCCGAGCGGGCCGCGGAGGCCGAGACCCGGGCCGCGGTTGCCGCCGAGTTGCTCAAGGCCGAAGGGGAGGCCAACCGCGAGTTGACCGCCGCTGAAAAGGCCGTCGCCGACGGGGCTTCGGCGACGGCCGTGCGGTTCCTGGCCGCGCACGCCGTGGCCCGTGTGGCGAGTCGGGCGGACGCCACCGCCGCCGTGGTCCTGCGCGAGATCGGCATCGGGACCGCCGCGCCCCCGCCCGCCCCGCCGGCCGCCCCGAACCGGACCGGTCCGACGACGAGCTTCCACGGGTCGAAGGGCACCGAGCGACTCGCACCCGGTGACACGGTGGCCAACGGTGCTGTGGTCCCGGCCGCGGTGGTGCCCGACGCATTCGCCAAGCCCGGCCAGCTCCGGGCGGTGCGGGCGTTCACGCTACAGGGGTCAACGACCGGACCGGTCTCCTTCAAGGCCGGTGCGATCCTGGACGGGTGGCCGGGGGCACAACCGCTGATTGACGCCGGCGTCCTCGCGCCAGTGGCGGCCGGCTGACGCAGTCGCGGGTGCGGTCGAAGGTACACGCTCGCGAGCCCCGCCGGCATGTTGCCGGCGGGGTGCCCTCCGCCCCGAACCGGACCGGGGCCGCCGACCATATGGTCCGCGTCACCTCGCCAGTTGCCTCAGGATCGCCGAACGGGGCGGGCCTGCGGTGGACCCCTCCCGTGGTGCCGTTCGGGCCGGGACGGTGCCGAATCGGGCCAGCGAACGGGCGTATACTTAAAAGCCTCACGGCGGCACAGCGGAGGGCGGGAAATGGCGGGTCAGCGTGGCGGCGGGGTCGCGGACGGTAAGCGGAATCTCCTGGCGGTTGAGGTCGCACGCGGGCTCAGCGTTCGGGAGGCCGCGGAGCGCGCGGGCGTGAAGCTCCGGACCGCCGAGCGCTGGGCGTCGGACCCGACGTTCACGGCCCGCGTCGCTCAACTCCGGTCCGGGCTGGTCGAAGAGGCACTCACCAAGGTCACGGGGTCAATCGGCGAGGCGGTCGACACGCTTCGCCGGCTCCTCGACCACGAAGAGGCCGGGAGTAAGTTGAAGGCGGCCGTCGCGTTGCTCACGCAAGCGGTCCGGCTCCGCGAACACGGGGAACTCGTCGAGCGGCTCGAACGGCTCGAACGGGCGTCGGCCGAGCGGGGGCCGTCGCGCTGACGGCGGACGTTTCACACGGGGGAGGAGCGGAGATGGCGAAGCGGATGGGCGGGACGCTGTCACGGCTCGAACGGGAACTCGGCGTCGGCGCGATCGGCGACACCACGTCACGGGAGTGGCGGAACGAGGTGCGGGCTTGGGTGGACGGGTTCGCCGCGGGCACCGCCCCGCCCACGCTCCCCCCGTCGCCACGGGTCGGCGGTCACGGCGAGTGGCGGGCCGGGCTTGAGGCTTGGGCCGCGGGGGACGGTTGGTTGACACGGGCACTCCCGTTGGCCGAGCGGTTGACCGGAATGTCTCCGCTCGGGAACGCACTCGCCGACGTGGTCGCGGGCTCGCGGTGGGGCTGGTGGGGCCGCATGGTCGGGCTCGCGTGCTACGCTGCCGACCCACGCCCGTGGTTCGTCCCCGCCGCCGAGCCGACCCCGAGCAGCGGCCCGCCGTCGACCGCGTCGGCCCTTGAGTTGCTCGCCGCCGCGCACGCCGCGCTGAGGCCCAACCTCGCCCGCCTGTCCCGCGGCGACCTGTGGTGGCTGCGACGGTGGGGCGCGCGGGGCGTAAACCCGGGCGAGGTTCGGCCCGCCAGTGGCATCGTTCGACTCAGGGCCACCCCGGGACCGGCCGACGACTTGCCCACCACGCGGCCGGCGGGACAAGTCGATCCGGGCTGGTTCTGGTGAGGCACGGGCCGGCGGACACCGGCACGGCCGCTGCCCACCCTGACCCGGGGCGGCCGGGACCAGGGTTCCCGCCCGCGACCTGCGACGGCCGGGAAATGCACCTCCGAGGGACGAAGACACCCACCCCTCAGCCCCCACCCCGTCAGGCGCCGCCCCCCGACCGGCCCGCCCGCTCGCCCTTCGACCGCCGCCGCACGACCGCATCGTACACGGCCTCGATCACGGCCAGTTCCCGCGCCGCCCGTTCCATCGCGGCCCGCGTTTCCTCAACACGTCGCGCCGCCGCTTCCAACCGCGTGAGGGCGAACGCGACATACCACGACCCTGCATGCGGAAGCCGTGGAACGCGACACTCCCAAGGATTCAGCAGGTCGGACCGATCGCCCGCGTCGGGTTGCACACGAAAGAGGCACCACGAGGTCCCGAATCTGGGCCGTGGATCGCCACATTACAATCTCGTATCGCCTCATTTCTTAAGAGCCTTGCGCTCCGGAATCACTCGCACTGCAGTTTGCGGAACACGAGTTGCCAAGGCTCCTCTGCCCGCCCAACGCAGCCGCGACGAGTCTCGCGACCGCGTCTCTTTCCTTCATCCGTCGGAGTACCCGTGCCCCACTCCTCCTCGAGAACGCGGAGCCGCCACGCATTTACCCTGATCGAGTTACTGGTGGTGATCGCCATCATTGCGATCCTCATCGGGCTGTTGCTCCCCGCGGTTCAGAAGGTCCGCGAGGCCGCGGCCCGGATGACGTGCCAGAACAACCTCAAGCAAATCGGCCTGGCGATGCACTCGTTCCACGACGCCAACAAGTACTTTCCCAACAACGCGGTGAACGAACGCAACGGCGAGGGGATCACGTACTGGTCGTTCCACATGAAGCTCCTGCCCTACATCGAGGGCGGGAACTACGCCAACCTGATCGCCACCACGGAGAGCACCAACGGGACCGCGGACGACTACAACGCCCTCCGCGCCGGGGGCCAGTCGTCGGTCATCTGCATGACGCCGAAAACGTACACGTGCCCCTCGGACGCGGCCGGCGGCGCGATGGCGACCTCCACCAACTGGATCGGGATCACCAACTACGGGCTGAGCAGCGGGTTCTACGACTGCTGCGAGAGCACCCGCCGGGAAATCGTGGCGTTCACCGACGGCACCAGCTCGACGATCATGATCGGGGAGAAGGACAACACCGACCCGAACTGGATGCAGTTCGGCCCGTACTCCGCGTTCGCCTCGACCCCGCAGTTGAAGGGGTCGCCGGTCGGGGTCGCGTACGTCGGGAGCGTGTGGGTGACGAACTACATCTACATGAACGCGGACGTCGAGATCAACTACACGCTCACTCCCGCGCTCATCCAGCAGGCCGCGGACAACCCCGGTATCCGCTACACGATCGAATCGAACCGCCAGCACTGCTATGGCAGCGACCACGCCGGCGGGGCCAACTTCGTCTTCACCGACGGCCACGTGCGGTTCCTCACCAACAACCTGACCTTGATAACTCTGAAGACCCTCTCGACCCGTGCGGGCGGCGAGCCGATTGCGGAGGAATACTAATGGTCC
>NZ_JBHYGG010000173.1:0-5778 GCF_051859125.1 Gemmata sp. | reverse complement strand
GGTCGCCGCGAGTCTTCGAGCGGCGGGTGAGGGGGTGCCACCGGAACCACACCCCGGACCCGCGGTCCATTCCGCCACCACTTCTTGGGACTCCGGGACAAGACTGGGTTACGGTTGTGGGGCAGGCCGCCGGCCTGCCGGGACTTCGGCAGGCCGGCGGCCTGCCCCACGAGTTCTGTCCGCCAGTCCTTGGCCCGAGTTGGTGTGACACCGGATCTATTGGATTCGTGTGGGCCCGAGCGCGGACCGTGCGGCGCGCAGCCGCACGCGCTCGATCCGCTGGCGCTGCTCCGCGGCCCGCGCCACCAGGGCGGCGTAGTCCGGCCCGCGGAGTTCGGGCGCGGCCGCCGCGACCTCGGCCAGCGCCGCCCACAGGCTCCGCTTGCCCTCGATCCCGACGGCCACCAGTTCCGCGGCTTCGAGTAACCGGAAGTCGCCCCCGGGGGCGTCGTCCACCCGCAGCTTGAGCCGCGCGGCCTTCTCCGCGAGCCAGCCCACGGCCCCGCGGACCGTGCCCGGCGACCCGCCCACGCGGCCGATCAGGGCGTCCAGCTCGGCCCGGTCGGTCAGAACGTCTTGCCGCAGCGTGGCGAAGAACGGGGCCAGGTCGGTCCCGCCGTGCGCCTGCTCCAGGTGCTCCAGAAGTTCGATGGCGACGACCGACCCGGCCAGGTGGTCGTGCAGGTACGTCACCAGGTGCTCGTTCGCCACGGTCGCGTCTCCCTTCATCGATGAACTGGTCGGGTGGGGCTCGGGAACGAACGACACGCGGGCCGGGGCGCCCCGACCCGCTGAGCGGCTGAGCGGCTGAACGCGCGCCTCACCGCTTCTGGTCGGTCGGCTGCCGGCGGGCGTCGTCCGGGTTGTTCCGCTGGTCCTGCTGCTTGTCCTGGTCCGACCGCTCGCCGGCGCCCTGGGTGGTCGTCCCCTGCGCCTGCTCGGGCTGCTCGGGGTTCTGGTTCCCCTGCTTCTGTCCGCCGCGGTTCTTCTGGTCGGCCATGATGGTTCCCCTGGGTACGCGCGCCCGTCGGAGACGGGAGAGTGGGCGGTGGCGGAGTACGCAATCGACGTACCGAACGCCCCCGCTCCCCGCCGCCTGTTCACCGTTCGTCCCTCGGGGAATTGGTCCGGACGTTGCTGCATCCCGGACCGCCCAGTTGGTCCGGTGAGAGAGGAGGGGGCATGGGAACGATCGGCTGGCACGCATCGCACGAACTGCACCCGCCCCGCGAACTGCTCCGGCTCGCGTGCCGCGCCGAGGCGGCGGGGTTCCGCGCCGGCACGTGCTCGGACCACTTCCACCCGTGGACCCCGCAGCAGGGGCAGAGCGGGTTCGCCTTCTCCTGGCTCGGGGCCGCGCTGCGCGCCACCGCCCTCCCGTTCGGGAGCGTGTGCTGCCCGACCGGGCGGTACCACCCGGCCGTCGTCGCCCAGGCGGCGGCCACCCTCGCCGAGATGTTCCCGGGCCGGTACTGGCTGGCCGTCGGGACCGGGCAGGCGCTCAACGAGGCGGTCACCGGCGGCGCCTGGCCGGCGAAGCCCGAGCGCCGGGCCAAGCTGCGCGAGGCGGTGGACGTGATCCGGGCGCTGTGGGCGGGGGAGACCGTCACCCGCCGCGGGGCCGTCCGGGTCGAGGCCGCGAGGCTGTACACCCGCCCGGCGCGGCCCCCGCTCCTGTTCGCCGCGGCCCTCACCCCCGAGACCGCGGAGTGGGCCGGGGGCTGGGCCGACGGGCTCCTCACCGTCGGGCACCAGCCGGACGGGCTCCGCGAGGTCGCCGACGCCTTCCGCCGCGGGGGCGGGGCGGGCAAGCCGATGGTGCTCCAGGCGGCCGTCGGGTTCGCGCCGACCGAGGACGAGGCGTGGCGTGACGCGCACGCCGGCTGGCCGGTCGCGGGCCTCGGGCAGGACCTGCTCCAGGACGCCCCGGACCCCGGCGCGATCGCCGCCGCGGCCGCGGCGGTGCGCGTCGGCGACCTGCGCGGGAAGCTGCGCGTGTCGTCCGACCCGGCCCGGCACGTCGAGTGGATCCGCGGGGACTTCGCGGCCGGGTTCGGGGCCGTGTACCTGCACTTCGTCGGCCGCGACCCGGACCGGTTCATCGACGCGTTCGCCGAGAGAGTGCTCCCCGCGTGCTGACCGGCGCGCCGGCCCCTGCCCCCGCCCGCGGGTCCCGCGGGCGGTAACCAATCCCACTGGGAA
Organism: Gemmata sp.; assembly: GCF_051859125.1. NCBI lineage: Bacteria > Pseudomonadati > Planctomycetota > Planctomycetia > Gemmatales > Gemmataceae > Gemmata > Gemmata sp. The sequence goes on along the minus strand of NZ_JBHYGG010000173.1, from coordinate 3,576 downwards.
GTGACCATGCCGAGTTTCTGGAAGCCCCGGTTGGGGGCGGTGTACCTGGGCGACGGGAGGTGCCGGTTCCGCGTCTGGGCGTCCCGGTGCGAGCGGGTGGACCTGCACGTCACCGCGCCGGTGGACCGCGTCGTCCCCATGCGGCCGGTGGGCACGGGGTACTTCGAGGTCGTGCTCGACGGGGTCGAGCCGGGCACCCGGTACCTCTACCGGCTCGACGGCGGCGCCGAGCGCCCCGACCCGGCCAGCCGGCTCCAGCCGACCACCGTCCACGAGCCGTCCGCGGTGGTCGACCCCGCGTTCCCGTGGACCGACGCCCACTGGCACGGCGTGCCCCTTGACAAGTACGTGATCTACGAGTTGCACGTCGGCACGTTCACGCCCGAGGGCACGTTCGACGCGGTGGTCCCGTACCTCGACGAGCTGGTCGGCCTCGGCGCCACCGCGGTCGAGTTGATGCCGGTCGCGCAGTTCGCGGGCCGCCGCGGGTGGGGGTACGACGGGGTGTACCCGTTCGCCCCGCAGAACAGCTACGGCGGCCCGGCCGGGCTCAAGCGGCTGGTGGACGCGTGCCACGCCCGCGGGCTCGCGGTCGTCCTCGACGTGGTGTACAACCACTTCGGCCCCGAGGGCGGGTACCTCCACGAGTTCGCCCACTACTTCACCGACCGGTACAAGACCCCGTGGGGCAACGCGGTCAACGTGGACGGGCCGAAGAGCGACGAGGTCCGCCGGTACCTGATTGAGAACGCCCTGTACTGGGTCCACGAGTTCCACGTCGACGCGCTGCGGCTGGACGCGGTCCACGCGATCTACGACGTGACCGCGGCCCCGTTCCTGATGGAACTGGGCAACGTGGTCGGGCGGTACGCGACCGACCTGAACCGGCAGGTGTACCTGATCGCCGAGAGCGACCTGAACGACCCGCGGGTGCTCCGCTCGCCCGACCTGGGCGGGCTCGGGCTCCACGCCCAGTGGGCCGACGACCTGCACCACTGCGTGTTCACCCTCCTGGCCGGCGAGGAGTGCCCGTACCACCGGGACTACGACCAGTTCGGCCTCCTGGTGAACGCGTACCAGCACGGGTACGCGTACACCGGGCAGTTCAGCGCCACGCGGGAGCGGCGGCACGGCAACCAGCCGGCGAACCTGGCCGGCCGGCAGTTCGTGGTGTGCATCCAGAACCACGACCAGATCGGGAACCGGAAGTTCGGCGAGCGGTTCGGCGCGCTCGTGAGTTTCGAGGCGCAGAAGCTCGCGGCCGCGGCCGTCATGCTGGCCCCGTACACGCCGATGCTGTTCATGGGGGAGGAGTACGGGGAGCCGGCCCCGTTCCAGTACTTCGTGGACTTCTCCGACCCGGACCTCGTCGAGGCGGTGCGCAGGGGCCGCAGGGAGGAGTTCCAGATGACCGGCGGCGACCCGCCCGACCCGCAGGCCGCGGACACGTTCCGCCGGTCCGTCCTCAACCGCGGCCTGCGGCACGCGGACACGCACAAGGTGCTGTGGGACTTCTACCGGGAGGTGCTGCGGCTCCGCCGCGAGTCCCCGGCGCTGCGGTTCCCGGACCGGGAGCGGATGCGGGTGACGGCGTTCCAGGAGCACCACACGCTGGCCGTCGAGCGGTGGGACGGGGACGCCGAGACGCTGCTCGTGATCAACCTGTCGGACCGCCCGGCCGAGGTCCGCCTGACGCTCCGCACGGGCACGTGGCAGCGCGACCTGGACTCGGCCGCCGCGGAGTGGAACGGCCCGGGGTCGGTCGCGCCGCCGGAACTGGTCGCCCGCAGCGAGGTGCAGTTGACCGTGGCGGCGACGTCGGTGGTCGCCTACACGCTCCTAATCGATCCCGTGACCCACCGCTGATACCAACACCAGTAGTTTCGAGTTCAAAGTGTATAGGTCCGAGCGAGGGTCGACATGAACCCTCGCTCGGACCTCGCGCTCGGATCTGCTTGATGTTGGTGGGGCAGACATTCTTGTCTGCCTCCAACGGCCTCACGAGGCAGACAAGAATGTCTGCCCCACCAACTCAACTGCGTAACTCCCACCAGGATGAGTCCTCCCCCACCAGGGGGAGGGCAAGAGTCCGCCACGGTTACCGATCATTGGATTCGGGATGATCGGTATCAGGCGGCCCGGTCGGCGCCGGGTGCCGCCGGGGCGGGGGCGCTGGGTGCGGGCCGCAGGGCGGCGGCCAGTTGCTCGACCGCCGCACGGTGCGCCGGCCGGACGACCCGGGCCAGGGCCGAGACGAACTCCTGCCAGGCGTCGCCCTTCTTCCGCCGGCGCGGGCTGGCCGCACGCAGGCCGTGCTCCACCTCGTACCGCTTGCCGAGTTTGATGAGGTGCTTGAGCCGCTCCCGGCCCGGGCTCAGGCCGTGCTCCTTCTCGAACTCCCGGCCGAGGACCGCGAGCTCGTGAACCCGGTGGCCCCCCGCCTGCCGGCGGCGGAGCGGACGGGGTCAACGGCCCGGGGTTCCGACCCCGCCGGGGCGCCCTCCGCGGCCGCCGCCTCCGTATCGCCGGCGGGTAGTACAACGGGCTGATCATCGATGATCGGGTGATCGATTGCGTTCACAACTGCTCTCCATATTGACCGGTAATCTCCACTGTTTCGTCGCAATAATTAGAGGCCCGGGGCGCGTTTTCGGTGCGGCGAAACAGCGCGAATCGCCGCCCGCGTTACCCCGGCCGCGGCTCTTCCCGACACCGCGTCGGAACCCAGCGTAATGCCGGTTCACGCATCCGTTTCGCAAGTGTGCGAAGTCCGGCCCCCGGTAGGATGCACGAACCGAACTCATCTGTATTCGCCTCCAAGTCCGCAGGGCCATTCCATGAACTTAGACTCATCCCGTGCCCGTCCGGTGTCGGTGCTCGTGGTCGACGACCTGCCCGACGCGGCCGAATCTGCTGCCGAGATCCTTGCCCTGTCCGGGTGCCGGGCACGGGTGGCGATGTGCGGGCGCGACGCGCTCCGGGCCGTGGCCGAGGAGGCCCCGGACGTGGTGCTGCTCGACATCGGAATGCCCGGGATGGACGGGTGGGAGACCGCCCGGCGGATCCGCGACCTGGTCCGGGCCGCCCAGCCGGTCATCGTCGCGGTGACCGGGTACGCCTGCGACGCCGACCGGCACCGTTCGGCCGATGCCGGGATCGACCTGCACCTGGCCAAGCCCGCCGCCCCGGCCGTCCTCCTCGCCCTTGTGGACCGCGTGCGGGTCCACCTGTGCTCCCGCGCCGCCCGCGCCTGATCCGGGCTCGCGGGCGGCACCGGAGCCGCAACTTCGACACGGACGTCAAGCGGCAGACGGTCGCGGACCAGCACCAGGGCCGTCGCGGTGGTCACCTGAGCGCGCACGCAGGCCAGGGCGAACCCGATCAAGGGGTTCGCCGTGAAGACGTTCCTCACGCTCGAATCGCACTTTAGAATAGCCAAGAAGTCGAGCAAGTAACTGCGCGGTCCCGGGCGGTCCGCGGACGATCCGGGACTCTGTTCTTACGACTTGAGGTCCACTGGCCCTACAACCGGGCCTCTGCCGCGAAGGCGTCTGGCCCGGGGGCCATACGCCTTCA
>NZ_JBHYGG010000172.1:2488-5822 GCF_051859125.1 Gemmata sp. | reverse complement strand
GGCAGGCCGCCGGCCTGCCGGGACTTCGGCAGGCCGGCGGCCTGCCCCACGAGTTTTTGACCGCCCGTCCTAAATCCGTCGGCCCCTCCGGGGCGAAACGCACGGCCAGGGTCTTCCTCACCGGAGGGGCCGGCGTGTTAGCCCGGGGCGGGAGCCCTGGGGTGCAAGCGCGTCGGGTGCCCTTGTGCTCACGCCCGCGCGAGCTGGTTCTTGCGGAACGCCTCGTTGAGCGTCTTCTCCATGACGCACTCGTAGTCCTGCATCTGGGCGATCACCCGGCCGTCGGCGTCGAGGTAGTCGATGTCGGCGCGGGCGAACGTGCCGTCGTCGCGGCGGATGCGGATCACCACCCGCACCGGGCCGGCCGGGAACGCCTTGCGGTACTGGCGGTACCGGCCCGCGAAGCACGGGAGCGACGCCACGTCGTGCCGGGCCTGCGTCCACAGGATCATCATCTGGAAGCTCGCGTCGAGCACCAGCGGCTCGGCGATCCACGACGACCGGAGCGGCGCCAGGAACCAGTCGGCCGGGGTCGGGGCGGTCGCCGCGGTGCCGATGAACGCCGCGTCGGCCAGCCCCTCGACCCGCTCGATGCCGCGGAGCGCCGGGCCGTGGAACAGCATCTCGCGGTACGCCTGGGCGACCGAGAACCCGACCGGCTGCACCGGGGGCGGGGCGTCGGCCGGCGGCGCGGCCGGGGGCGCGGCGGCCAGCACGATCTCGGCCCGCGAGTGGACCACGTCGCGGCCGTCCCGCTTCTTGCCCCGCAACTGCACGGGCACCACCAGCGTCTTGTCGTGCTTCACCGCCTTGCCCGCGAACGCCCGGAGCACGGCCGGGTGGGCCGCGTCGATCTGCACCCCGCTCGTCACCCGCAGGTCGTTGAACCCGTGGAACAGCATCCCGGGGTTGCCGTGGATGGCCGCGTGCGCGAGCCACTCCAGGTGCAGCGCCATCGGCAGCACGGCCTTGCCGTCGAGGACGTGAGACTTCAGGATCGGGTGGGTGACCGCGTCCACGGTCCGCTCGAACGCGAGGGCCATCTCCAGCGGGGACGACCCGTTCGACAGGGCCGGCCCGCCGCGGCCCGGCGTCGGGGCCGAGACCAGCGGCGGCAGCGCCGTGACGCCCGACCCCGACCCGCTCCCCTGGCTCCGCGGCCGGCCCAGCGCGACCACCTCGACCGCCTTGCCGGCGCTGAGTTCCTGCACGAGGAACACCGCCCCTTCGAGCAGCGGGATCAGGCCGACCCCCTCGGACTCGAACACCTTGCGGAGGCCGGGCGTGACCATGCCCCCCTCCCACGGCCCCCAGTTGATCGCCACGACGCGGCAGTTCGGCCGGCGGCGCGATTCGACCTGGGCCGTCTTGTTCAGCACCTCGTTGGCGCAGGCGTAGGCCGCCTGCCCGACGCGGCCGAGCCGGGCGGTGGTGGAGCTGAACAGCACCAGCGCCTTGAGGTCGTCGCTCCCGACCGCGGCGAGGACGTTCCGCAGCCCGTCCACCTTCGTGGAATAGACCCGGTCGAACTGCTCGGGGGCGAGGTCGTCGATCCGCTTGTCGGCCAGCACGCCGGCCCCGTGGACGACGACGGTGACCGGCCCGAACTCGGCCCGGACCCGCTCGAGCAGCCCGGCGACCGCGGCGGCGTCGGTGACGTTCACCGGGTGGTAGGCGGCCTTCGCGCCGGTCTGGGCGACGCGGTGGAGCGTCTCGCGGACCTCGCGGGCGGCGGTCAGCTTGGCGTAGAACTCGCCGACCGCCCGCGGCCCGCCCTCGGCCCCGACGAACGCCGTGATCGCCCGCTTCAGCTCGGCCTCCTCGGTGAGCCCGACGGCCCACTCGGGCTCCGGGCCGGGGGCCGGGGTGCGGCCGGTGAGGACGAGCGTGGCCCCGTAGGTCTCGGCCAGCGACACCGCGACCTCGGCCGTCACGCCCCGGGCCCCGCCGGTGACGAGGATCACGTCCTTGCGGCCCAGCTTGATGAGCTGCCCGGCCGGCCGCCGGGCCGCGACCGCGAGGTCGAGCGAGCACCGGTGGGTCGCCGACACACCCACCTCGGTCGGGCCGAACAGTAGCGCCTCTTCGACGACGGCCGCGGCCCCCTGCGCGACCGACACCCCCGGCGACAGGTCGATGACCTTGCAGGACACCTCGGGCCACTCGTGCCGGGCCGTCTTGACCAGCCCGGCGAGCCCGCCCGCGGTCGGGTCGGCGTCGGGGGCCAGGTTCGCGAGGCCGAACGCCCCGTCGAGCCGGGCGACCGCGACGAGCACGGCCGCCCCGGTCCCGGGCCGGGCGGCGTGCCGGAGCCGCGGCCCGGCCAGCTTCACCCACTCGAACGCCCGCCGGTTCAGCCCCGCGTCCGGATCGACCGGGGCGAGGAGCAGCAGGCCGACGAGCCGCTCGGGCCGCTCGGCCGGGAGCGGGTCGGCCCACGCGAAGGCGTGCGGGGCGAGGCCGCGGGCGGTGAGGGCGGCGACCACCGTCTCGGTCAGCGCGTCGGGGCCGCCGACCACCCAGACCTCGCCGCCGGACGCGAGGTCCACGGCCTTTCGCGGGGCGGCCGCGTCCAGGTCCACCGGCTGGAGGATGCTCCGGTCGATCCGGTCGGCCCCGACGAGCCCGATCGACTGCGGCACGGTCCGGGGCCCCGGGAGCTTGGTCACGTCGGTCCGCTTCTTCGCCGCCGGGCCGGGGTCGGCCGGGTCGAGCTTCACGGTGCGGAGCCGCTCGTCCTCGGTCAGGGTGGCCGGGGCCGGTTGCGGGGCCGCCGCGGGCATCGCGGTCATCTCCTGCGAGTCGGACAGCACCGCCGCGCCGTTGGCGGGGCCGGCGATGAAGTGGGCGACGTCTCGGAGCGTGTGCAGGGTGCCCAGGTGCTCGGGCTTGACCACCGGGGCGTCCGGGAGCCGCTCCTGGAGCGTCGACAGGATCTCCACCCGCTTGATCGAGTCCACCCCCAGGTCCCCGTCCAGCGACAGCGACAGGTCCAGGCTCTCCACCGGGTACCCCGTCTTCTCCGACACCACCGAAAGCAGCACCTGGGCCACGTCGTGGCCGTGGTGGGCCGCGGGGGCCGCCGCCATCCGCGCCGTGGCGGCCGTCTTGATCGTGGCCGAGTGGCGGGGCTTGTTGATGACCAGGGTGCGGACCGACGGGTCGTCGCCGGCCGGTGCGTCGCCGAGGCCCACGTCGGCCGACGAGCCGGTCCCGCCCGCGGGGCCGTTGGCCGCGGCCCCGTTACCGCCGGGGCCGGCGATGAAGTGGGCGACGTCGCGGAGCGTGTGCAGGGTGCCCAGGTGCTCGGGCTTGACCACCGGGGCGTCCGGGA
>NZ_JBHYGG010000172.1:0-2388 GCF_051859125.1 Gemmata sp. | reverse complement strand
CAGGTCCAGGCTCTCCACCGGGTACCCCGTCTTCTCCGACACCACCGAAAGCAGCGTCGCGGCGATCCGGTCGGCGGCCGCCGGCTTCGGAGCGGGGGCCGGCTTCGGGGCCGGCGGGGGCGGGGCGACCGCCGCGGGCCGCTGCGCCGGAACGGGGGCCGGCGGGGGCGGGGCGTAGGTCGGCACCGGGGCCGGCGCGGGGGCCGGCGCGGGGGCCGGGAGCTGGGCCGGTGTGGGGAACGACGCCGCCGCGCCGCCCAGGCCCGACAGCAGCAGCGCCTGCTGCTGCTCGACGAGCACCTGGAGGGTCCGCTGGGCGGCGTCCTGGGCGTCGAGGAACTGCTTGTGCAGCGAGGCCGTCTGCTCCTGCATCCGCTGGAGCGAGGCCAGGCTCTGCTGGGTGACCAGGAGCGCCTGGGCCAGCGCGTTCGGGTCGGCGTCGTTCATACCAGTCCCCCTGACGGCGAAGGTCGGGCGCGCCGCGTGATTCGTGTGGATCGAGGCGAGGGCGGGTTCGGCGGCGAGGGCCGCGAGCGGCGGGCGGGCGGCCCGCGGGGCGACGTAGTTGGCCCCGGTCAGCGGCACGGTCATCCCCGGCTTGCCGGTCCCCTGGCGGGGCGGGCGGCACCGGCTCCCGGCTTCCCACGCGGCGAGTTCGACGTGGTGCCCGCGGGCCGCGAGCCGCGCCAGCGCCCGCCCCAGGTCGAGCACCCCGGGCTGCTTTCCCCCGGTGGCGTCCACGGCCACCGCGGCGACGCCCGGCACCGCCGCCTCCTCGGCCACCGCCTCCGCGAGCCGGGTCAGCACCGTGCCGGGGCCGACCTCCAGGAACGTCCGCGCCCCGGCCGCGATCATGTTGCGGACCTGGTCCGCGAACGCGACCGGCTTCGCGAGTTGCCCGGCGAGCAGGGCCTGGGCCTCGCGGGGGTCGGCCGGGTACGGCTCGGCCGTCGTGTTCGAGAACACCGGCACCGTGCCCCGGCCGAACTCGACGCCCCCCATCGCGGCGAGGAACGGGGCGGCCGCGTCGGCCACGAGCGGGCTGTGGAACGCGGCCGCGACCGGGAGCCGGACCGACTTCATCCGGGCCGCCGCGAACGCCTGCTGCGCGCGGTCGATCTCGGGCGTCGCCCCGGACACGACCGACTGCTTCGGGCCGTTGCGGTTGGCGACCACGATGTCGAGCTTGTGCTCGGCGATGACGCCCTCCACGGCGGCCAGCGGCGCGAGGACCGCGAGCATGGTGCCGGGGTCGCCGGGCCGCCGCTCGCCCATGAGCCGCCCGCGGAGCCGGGACAGGTGGAACAGGTCGGCCGGGGCGAACCGCTCGGCCGCGGCCAGGGCGACCAACTCGCCGTAGCTGTGGCCCGCGAACGCCGTCGCCCGCACCCCGAACCGCTCGCACAGCACCCGCCACGCGCCGAAGCTCACCGCGCCGAGCGCCGGCTGCGCGTTGGCGGTGTCGCGGAGGTCCGCGTCGTGCCCCTTCCGGGCCTCGGGGTCGAAGCTGGTCGGCGGGTAGATGCGGTCGGACAGCCGGCGGGTGTCGGTGTCGTCCTGCCCCTGGGCGGCGACGGCGCGGTCGGCGGCCGCGAGGCTGTCGAGCACCTCCGGGAACAGGCACGCGAGGTCGCGGAGCATCCCGACCGCCTGCGACCCCTGGCCCGGGAACAGCACGGCGAGCCCCCCGGTCTCCGGGCCGCGGCCGTAGAACGCGCCCTCGGGGGTGTGCCAGCCGGCCGCGTCCGGCTCGGCCAGGAGCCGGGCCTTCGCGCCGGCGACCAACTTCGCCACGTCGGTGAGCGACCGGTGCGCGGCGAACGCGAGCCGGCACGGGGCCAGCGCCTCGAACGTCGACCGCGACCGCTCCGCGAACCGGGCCAGCGCCGCCCAGTCGGTGCGTGCCGCCGGCCCCTCGACCGGTTGCGGCGACGGGTGGACCTTCGCCGCGAGCTTCTCCAGTTCGGCGGCGAGTTGCTGCGGGGTGTCGGCACTGAGCGCGACGACCTCGACCGAGCCGTCCCAGTCGAGGTCGGTCTTCGCCGGGGTGTACTCCTCCAGGACCGCGTGGAAGTTGCTGCCGCCGAACCCGAACGCGGACATCGCCGCCCGCCGCGGGTGCCCGGCCCGCGGGAGCCACGGCCGCATCACGGTGTTCACGTAGAACGGCGAGTCCGGGTCCGACAGCGGTTCGACCGGCCGCTCGACCTTGATCGTCGGGGGCAGCACCTTGTAGTTGAGCGCCAGCGCCACCTTGATGAGCGACGCCGAGCCGGCGGCCGCCTTGGTGTGGCCGATCTGCGACTTCACCGACCCGAGGGCGCACCACGGCCGGGCGAGCGGGGGGCGTGAGCCCCCCGAGGCCCCGCCCTCGGGGGGCTCACGCCC